>JBJKSV010000184.1:0-13923 GCA_046703605.1 Limisphaerales bacterium | reverse complement strand
GTAAGTTGATTTTCAGCTCTTCACAAGCAATAGTAATAGGGATGACCCCGCTGCCCGGCGTCGTGGAGCGCCCGGGGGCGGGTGTCCAAACCGGTTGCTATTATGGAACAAACGACAGCAGTTCAAGCCCAGGCGCCATCTCCGGCCACTTCGCCCGCCACCACAGAGGTCTATTCGCGTCACAATCCTTTTCCATCCGAGCTTATCAGGCATGAGCGTCTGACAGCCCCTGGCTCGTCGAAAGACACGCGGCATTTTGTCCTGAACCTCGAGGGCAGCGGCCTGGCCTACACACCGGGCGATTCGCTGGGCGCCTTTGGGGGCAACTCGCCCGCGCTGGTAGAGGAACTGCTGGCGCTGCTCGGATACAACGGCGAGGAACCGGTGACCACCGCCAAAGGCAGACAGACGACTCTGGGGGATGCCTTGCGCCGCGATTACATCGTCAACCGCGCCAACCGCAAGATCCTGGGAGGTCTGGCCGAACGGATGCTCCAGGGCGAGGCGCGCAACCGGTTGATGGAGATTGTCGATAATGGCGACTTGCTCTGCGAATATATCGAGACGCGGGATTATGTCGATATTTTGCGGGAATTTCGCGAGGTGCGCTTCGAATCGCCGGCGGCGTTTTTGGCGCATCTCTCGCCTGTAACACCGCGGCTTTACTCTATCGCTTCGTCCTGCCAGGCGCACCCGGGCGAGGTGCATCTATGCGTGGCGGTTGTCCGCTACGACACTCATGGCCGCAAGAAGAAGGGCTTGGCCTCCGGGTTCCTGGCCGACCACGCGGGGATGTTCGTGAAGAGCGTCCCGGTCTATGTGCAGCCGTCTCGCACCTTCCGCCTGCCCACCGATGGTTCGCGCGACATCATCATGTGCGGCCCGGGCGCGGGCATTGCGCCGTTTCGCGCGTTTCTGGAGCAGCGGGTGCTGGAAGGGGCGACCGGGCGAAATTGGCTGTTTTTTGGTGAACAACACCGGGCTACCGACTTTTTGTATGGGGAAGAATTCCTGGAGTATCAGCGGCGGGGCCTGTTGCACCGGCTGGATGTCGCGTTTTCTCGAGACCAGGCGCAGAAGGTGTATGTGCAGCACCGGATGCTCGAGAACGCGAAGGAACTCTGGGCCTGGCTGCAGGCAGGCGCCTATTTCTATGTCTGCGGTGACGCCAAACACATGGCCAAGGATGTTCACCAGGCGCTAATCGACATTGCGCAAACCGAGGGCGGTCTCTCCATCGAGGCCGCCGCGCAGTATGTGAACGTGACGCTGATGCGGACCGAAAAGCGGTATCTGCGTGACGTGTATTAAACCTCGGTTTGCTCTCGTGCCAGAAAGCCATTTTTTGCCGCTCAAGGCACTAAGAGAGCGGGCGCAGGTTCATTGTCTGCCGGGCGGGTGGTCTCGACCGCCTGCAGATTCTCCGGATCGGCCTGGTGAAGTGGAACCGTCCAGGCGACCTCGATGGGCACACGGCTTTCGAGGGCCTCTCGCACGCTCATAACGGCCACCCCATAATCTTTCAGACGTTCCAGCTCTCTTCTAACTGCCGGTTCAGGAACTCCGAATTTGGCGCGGTAGCCTTGGGTGACGACAAAGGTGACGCGCCCTTCAGTGTCCAAACCCGCCGCTAGAAGCCTGACCTCAATCCCTTCGAGCGCCGACTCGGGTGTTCCCAGAAAGACGACGCCATTTTGAAATCGGGCCAGATGGCCTTGATTGATGAAGCCCAATCCTCCCTTTGCCGTGAGAAAGACTCCTTTGAATTGAGGGTCGGAGGCGTCTTCGGTCTCGCCCAAGGCAACGGCCCAACACGCACTCAAGCCGAATTGACTCTCGTTTGAATTGCCAAACCACTCGGCCATTTTGCCATAGACCAGGAATGCCAGCCACTCGTGCCCAGCCGGTTCCTGCCTCAACAGCGGCCCAAGCCAAAGATTTGGAAGCGGCTTGCGCTCCTCCGCCGGTCTTGGGGCCAGTTTCAACCCTCCCTCGGACCGCTCTCCACCCAAGTCGTCCGCCCTGGTGTCCAACCGGCCTGCCTCGTGAGCAGGGGGCGTGGGCGCGCCTCCGGCTTTATCAGCCGCGGGTTCAACCGGTTTCGGTGAGGGCGGAGGCGGGAGCGGATTCTGCTGAGGCTGTGCGGCAAGCGCCTCGGCGCGGTCCTGGGGGAGAGGGGTGGCGGGTTGTGGGGGCGCGGCAGCCGGCTGCGGCGCGGGAACCGTGTTGCTGGCTGGAGACGAGGAGAAACTAGAGGGTTGAGCGCCGGCTGCGGCTGCGGTTCCGTTTGAAAGCTTCCCGTGCTGGTTGATCGCGGGATGATTAAAGACTGCCGTCAGTTCAGCTACGTTCCGTCGCAAGTAATTGACTGGCTGGCTCAGGTCGATAAGTGTCGCAAGGCCATCCTCGTCGAGCACGCGCACGGAGCTGGCCGGGCCGCGTGGGAGATATCGTTCCCCACCATCCGGTGTTCTCTGCTTAAAAATCAGGTTTGGAGGCGCCAGTTTGATGACCAGTTCCTTGTGCAACAGTCCGCACCGGACGGGGTCTTGGAGCAGGTCCAGGGTTTGCTCGTTAAGAGGACGTCGCCGGTTGTCCACAGCGCCAGCCATCGAGACAGGGAATTGGATGTCGAAGCCGGTGGGGGAGGCGGCATTGGCGAACACAACGACCTCTTTGCCTTTGCCCAGGGTCTCCAGCGGCGCATAGCTTTGGTTGAGGGCTTGCTCGAGTTTCAGGGACTCGTTGTTGCCCTTTTCGAAGCTGAAAAATGCTCCATCCAGCTCGACCCAATCGTGCAGGGCCCCCACCTTCAGCGACCGGGGCTTGCGCATCAAGCCCTGGCTGACCAGGCTGCTGAAGCCCGGCGCATTCAATCCAATCTGGGCCAGCACCTCCTTGCCTTGCACGCACAAGATATGAACCTGGGCGCGCTTATCCACCTCCACGTGGAAGCGCATGGGCTGCTCCTCCGGCGAGAGCGCGGGAGCGGCGGCCGGCGCGGCTGGTTTGGCGTGGGCTTTCCTGCGGGCCAAGTCAAGATTGGCCTGCTCCAGCGCAAGCCAGTCGTTCAAAAGCTTCTCGACCTTGGGACATCCGTCAGGGTCGTTCGTCGAGACAAGTTGGCCCGTGATCTTGATGTGGTCAGGGACGACCTCGATGCCTGCGGGGGTGGCGGGCAACTTGCCGCGGACTCGCCACTTGTACACATCAAGCTGGCCCCAGTTCCTGAGGGGCAGAAGCTGAATGGTCTCCCCATCCAGGGTCATCGTGAACACCTCCAACTCGGTGTGCTTGCCGTCGTGTTCGACATCCACGACCCGCCTGCCGACCTTGATGCGGGCCGCTTGAGACGGTTCTCCTCCCGTTGCCAGCCGTTGCGGGCGCCGGCTCTCCGCTTCCGCTTGAGCTTCCCAGTCCATAGAACGGAGGTTCGACAGAACAATTTGGGCTTGCTGAACTAACTCTTATTTAACCGAGTTCTGCCTGGATTTGCAACTACTTTTTTGTTGGCTGTCCGGGCGGGCCCACGGCGGTTGACAATTTCGCAGCGCAGGTTTGCTAACCTGCCGTATCGCAAGTTTCCTAACTTGCGTGCCTGGAAATGCTTCGAGGGCCTGGCGAGATGCGACCCATCGAACGTTTAGGATTGCGTTCGGCTTGAGAGGGGACTTAAGCTATAAGCAGAATGGAATTTCGTATGAGTACTAGCGCGGAACTGACGCTGGATGGAAGGAAATGGTCACTTCCTATTGTCGAGGGCACTGAAAAGGAGCATGCCATAAACATTTCGTCGCTCCGCGACCAAACCGGCCTCATCACTCTGGATGACGGCTATGCCAACACGGGTTCGTGCCAGAGCGCGATCACGTTTATCGACGGAGAGCAAGGGATCCTGCGATATCGAGGCATTCCGATCGAGGAATTGGCGGCGAACTCGAGCTTTGTTGAGGTGGCTCACTTGATCATCATGGGCCACCTGCCCACCCATGAGGAGTTGCGCCGGTTTTCGGATTTGTTGACCGAGAACGAATTGCTCAACGAGGCGATGAAGTACCATTTTGAGGGGTTCCCAACCACAGCGCATCCGATGGCGATCCTCTCGTCGATGATCAATGCGGCCAGTTGTTTCTATCCGGAACTGCTGCAGGAGGGCGCGCGGAACACCTTCATGGTCCAAGCCGCCCGCCTGCTCTCAAAGGTTCGGACCATAGCGGCCTTTGCCTATCGCAAATCGCGCGGCCTGCCGAACATCTATCCCAAACCGGAGTTGAAGTACACGGCCAACTTCCTGCACATGATGTTCTCCCAGCCGTATCAGGACTATGAGCTGAAGCCGGAGGCGGTTAAGGCGCTCGACTTGATCTTTCTGCTTCACGCCGACCATGAACAGAATTGTTCGACCGCAACGGTGCGGATGGTGGCCTCCAGCCGGGCGAACCTGTTTGCCAGTGCCGCGGCGGGGGTGTGCGCCCTGTGGGGGCCGTTGCACGGCGGGGCAAACCAGGCTGTGTTGGAAATGCTTCAGCAGATCCATGACTCTGGAGACGACGGTTCAAGATTCATCGCCGCCGCCAAAGACAAGAACAGCGGCAAGAGGCTCATGGGCTTTGGCCATCGCGTCTACAAGCACTACGACCCTCGCGCCAAGATTATTAAGAAGGCCTGCGATGATCTCCTGAATAGACTCCACATCAGCGATCCCCTGCTGGACATCGCCAAGCATCTGGAGGAAGCGGCTTTGCAAGACCCCTACTTCGTCGAGCGGAAGCTTTATCCGAATGTGGACTTTTACAGCGGTATCATTATGAGAGCGATTGGCATTCCGCTACAGATGTTCACGGTCATTTTTGCCATCGGCCGCATGCCGGGGTGGATCGCCAATTACAAGGAAGTTATGGAGGCGCCCACCCGTATCTACCGCCCGCGCCAGGTCTATACTGGACCGAGCCTGCGCCATTATGTCCCTATTAACGACCGTCGCTGACCCGCGGAATTCCCAAGCTGGCAGGACGCAGAGAGAGCGCGGCCATCGCCGGCTCCAAACCGAACACTTTGTTTATCTGCGACGATGAATATTCACGAATATCAAGCCAAACAACTTTTAGCTCAATACGGCGTGGCGGTGCCCGCGGGGCAGAGCTGCGACACACCTGAAGCCGCGAAGGAAATCGCCCAAAAGCTCTATCGCGAGGGCGCCAAGCTTATGGTGGTCAAAGCCCAGATCCACGCCGGCGGACGTGGCAAAGGGACCTTCAAGAACGGCTTCAAAGGCGGGGTAAAGTTGTGCAAAACGCCGGACGAAGTCTTTGAAAACGCCAAGGCGATGCTGGGCAATGTATTGGTCACAAAACAGACGGGAGCCGATGGCCGGCTGGTCAGCAAGTTGCTGGTTGCTTTAGCGCCGGAGATCCAGAAGGAACTTTATCTGGCTGTCCTGTTGGACCGCGCCGCTTCACGGCCCGTGATTATGGCTAGCACCGAAGGCGGCGTGGATATCGAGGAAGTGGCCGCAAAGACTCCGGAGAAGATTATCAAGGAATGGGTTGACCCAGCCATCGGCCTCATGCCCTTCCAGGCGCGGAAACTAGCCCGGGCGCTTGAACTCAAGGAAGGACTGATCGCATCGGCGGGGAAACTGATTTCCGGCGTGTATAAAACTTGGTGGGAGTGCGACGCGAGCCTGGTCGAAATCAATCCCCTGTGCCTAATCACGGATGCCCAGGGCAAGCCGGGCATTGCCGCTGTGGATGCCAAGATTTCGCTGGATGACAATGCCCTCTATCGCCACCCCAACATCCAGGCGATGCGCGATCTGGCCGAAGAGGCCCCTCTCGAAACCGAGGCCAGCGAGCACAATCTCAACTACATCAAACTGGACGGCAATATCGCCTGCCTGGTCAATGGCGCGGGTTTGGCGATGGCCACCATGGACATCATTCAGCATTACGGGGGCATGCCGGCGAATTTCCTGGATGTGGGCGGCGGGGCCAGCACTGAGCAGGTAACGGCGGCCTTTAAGATCATCATGAAAGACCCGAATGTGAAGGGGATTCTGGTGAACATCTTTGGCGGTATTATGGACTGCAACATCATTGCCACGGGCATTGTTACCGCCGTGAAGGAGACCGGCCTGAAACTCCCGCTGGTGGTCCGCCTTGAAGGAAACAACGTGACCGCCGGCAAACGGACTCTGGCCGATTCGGGGCTCACACTGATTACGGGCGACTCGATGGCCGACGCGGCGCAAAAGGTTGTCGGCGCGGTGGCCAAATGTTAGTGTCGCTGCATGAAGAGGCGCATGGGGACTTTTTATAGATTATAGACATGTCGATTCTCGTTAAACCCGATACCAAAGTCATCATTCAAGGAATCACCGGCAGCTTCGGCGCCCGGCACACGCAGCTCAGCCTTGGCTACGGCACCCAAGTCGTAGCCGGCGTGACACCGGGCAAAGGCGGCCAGCTTTTTGAGAACAAGGTGCCCATCTTTGACACCGTGGCTGAGGCTGTGAGGGAGACGGGCGCCACCGCCTCGGCCATATTCGTCCCGCCGCCCTTTGCGGCGGATGCCATTTTGGAGGGGGTCGATGCGAGATTAGAGTTGGTCGTGTGCATCACCGAAGGGATACCGGTCGCTGACATGGTCCGCGTCAAGCGGGCTATGGAGGGGAAGACGACGCGGCTGATTGGTCCCAATTGCCCGGGAGTGGTTACGCCCGGCGAGGGTCCAGATTCGCAAGGGGGCTGCCGCATCGGCATCGCGCCGGGCTATATCCACAAGAAGGGGCATATCGGGGTTGTATCGCGAAGCGGCACGCTCACGTATGAAGCGGTCTGGCAGCTCACGTGCCGTGGGGTGGGCCAGTCCACCTGCGTGGGGATCGGGGGCGACCCGGTGGCGGGCACGACGCACCTGGACGTCATCAAGATGTTCACTGCCGACCCCGACACGCATGGTATTATCCTGATTGGGGAGATTGGCGGGGCAGCGGAGGAGGAAGCGGCCGAATGGATCCGGCAGAACTGCCGCAAGCCGGTGGCTGGTTTTATTGCCGGGGCTACGGCCCCTCCGGGGCGGCGCATGGGCCATGCGGGCGCCATCGTCAGCGGCGGCAAGGGCACAGCCGCAGCAAAGATTCAGGCGCTTCGGGAGGCCGGGATAGGTGTTGCGCCGACGCCTTCTGAAATGGCGGAGACGCTGCTCAAGATGATGTAAAGGCGATGGAACCGCCATGGTGGCAGCGGGGTGGAAGTCACCGTCTTTTAGCCTAGGTGAGGCAGGCTTCTTGGTCTTGCTCTCAATCCCTGAGGGCAGCAGCAAGAGCTAGAGCATGGATGTGACCCGACCGTCACAGACACGTTGAGATGAGATTGATCGATTTTCTATTGAACGTGGCTGGGGTGCTGCTTTGGCTGCGCTGGCGCGCGGGAGGTCCCGACGCAGCAGGCACAGCCTCGCCCGTGACCCTGGCCGGCACTTTGCAGCGCACAAAAGCCGGGGTCCCGCTGGGCGCATGGCAGTGGCCGGCAGCAATCGCGGCCCTGGTGCTGCTTCGGGCCGCAATCTATTGGCAGGTGGGGCCGGCACTGGAATGGACGCCCCGGCTGGACCTGGTGGTGGTTACGCTGGCATTCCGGGACCAGGTCTTCAACTCGATTCTGCTCTACTCCGCTCTAAGCTTTGTGCGGGTGCTGTTCATCGCTTACTTCTGGCTGCTGATCCTGGCGATGCTTAACCGAAAGCCGACGGATGAGAATCCGCTTTTGCGCACGGTCCGGAGTTACCTGGGAGGATTGGCCCGATGGCCTTGGCCGCTTCAGTTTTTGAGTCCGATAGTTGTGGTCGCCGGGGTGTGGATGGCGCTCCATCCGCTGTTGCTGCAGGAGGGGGTGGTGGACCGAACCGAATCCCTTGGGCATCTGCTCGAACAGGGTCTGATGGTCGGGGCGGGCCTTTTCTTCAGCCTGAAGTTTTTGCTCCCGATATTGCTCCTGTTTTACCTCGTTGCGGGCTACGTTTATGTGGGAGCCAGCCCGTTTTGGGGGTTTATTTCGAGCACCGGTCGGACGCTCCTGGCGCCATTCCGATGGGTGCCTTTGAGGTTTTCGCGGCTGGACCTGACGCCGCTGGTGGCGGCGATTTTGATTCTGCTGCTTCTGCATACGCTGCCGGCTTACATTTGGCAGCGCATGAGCGAGCTTCAGCACTCGCTATGGCCGGACTGAGCGGCCTCCCCGGACTGCCCCGCATCTCTATGGGCTGATCAGCCTCCGGTTTGGGGAAGCTCGCGGTTACGGTGGTGTGGGTTCCCGGCTGGCTCTGGATGGTGAGGGTGCCACCGTGGAGTTCGGTCAATCGCTTTGCGATTTCCAGGCCCAGGCCAACGCCCTGTTGTTCGTAGAGCTTGCGGTCGAACTGCATGTAAGCCCCCACCCTCCGGATGTGTTCGGGAGAAAAGCCATGGCCCTGATCTGACACGTGTAATGCGACCGAATCTGGCAGGGCGACCAAGCTCACCTGGACGGGAGTCCCGCCGGGTGAGAACTTGAAGGCATTCTGGACGAGCTCATCGACGATCTTGGCCAGGTAATGGTCTGAAATCGCCACCGGCACGTCCGTCAGCTCAAGAATCAAATCCTGTGGACGGGCAGCGGACTGGGCCTGCGTCTGGGCATGGAGCGCAATAAGAGGGGCGGGTGAGTCGATTCGCTTGTGGCGAAGCGAGCCGGCCTTTTGCGAATCAGCGGCGAGCATTTCGATTTGGGCGTAGATGAGGAAGTTTTCAACCAATCGCTCCAGACGCCGGCCAGAGTCGTAAATTACCTTGCCCATTTCCGCGACTTCACCAGGAGGCAGGGTGCCGGCGTCGGCGGAGAGAATCTCCGCGTAGGCTAGGATTCCGTTGAGCGGCGTGCGCAACTCGTGGGGCAGCATCAGGCTGATATTGTCGCGCAAATCGGCCAGCTTCCGCTCGGCTTCCTGTCGAAAGACCTGCGCCTTTTTGAGCCGGGCATCAACGGTCGCACAAAGGGCATCGATGGTGAAGGGCTTTGGCAAGTAATCGTCCGCTCCGAGTTCCATGCCGTGGCGCATCCCGGCGTTGTCAGCCAAGCCAGTCATCAGAATGAAAGGGATGGAAGCTGTCGAGGGTTCGCCTCGCAAAGCGGACAACGTGAGATAGCCGTCCACTCGCTCCATGTTGACGTCGCACAGGATCAAGTCAGGCAGCTCCTTGCGAGCGATCTCAATGCCCTGGACGCCGTTGGCCGCCTCAAGCACGTCAAAACCCCTATGGCGCAACGCGATTTGCACCATCTCCCGGAGCCAACCTTCGTCATCGATGACCAGTATTCTCTTCATTTTGATAGGCGCTCAATTCGAGATCTGCTCTAAAGTAGCACAACCGACCGTCTCAAACCCGCACACAAGGGCCGATGTAGTCGGCGCACGTGAACTACAGCCCGCAGAGCCTCAATTCTTCTTGCTCAAATAGCAAGTCTCTTGCCTAAATCGGGCGAATCGTCTCCAACGACTGGACCACTTGGTCCAGTTCGAGCTTTCCCAGGCCGTCGGCGTTGTGAAGGATTCGGACTTTTTGACTGGGAGGGCGCCACACCTCTTGCGCCGTATCGCCCCACAAGATGAGGCCGGGCAGGCCAAGAGCCGCCGCCAAATGGGAGATGCCAGAGTCGTGGCCGATAAAGGCGGCGCACGGTTGAAGAAGGCGCGCGAGTTGAACCAACGGCAGACTTTGGGCGACTTGAATACGAGTTGGCGGCAGGGCCGCCGCCAGGCGCTGCAGGCGTTGGCCTTCGGCTTCGCCGCCGACCAGCAGGATCTGCCATTGAGCCGCTCCCATGAGGTATTGCAGCAAATCGGCCCATTTGGCCTCCGGCCAGTTCTTTTGCTCACTGCCGCTGCCCGGGTGAAGGGCGAGACGCCCGGCTTGTGGGAGCCTGGCGGCGGAGGCTCGGTCCGATTCGAGAGCCAGCCGCGGAACCGGGTCGGCGTCGAAGATGGCCAGCCGTTCCAGAGGCTTCAGAAAGACCTTGGAGGCGTGCAGACCGGAGTGGGGGTCCGGCCGATGCGGCCCGGCAATGAACTGGGCGGGAGAACACCGAGCGATATTGGTTCTGAAGATCGCATCCGGATCATACAGATACGAGATAATCAGGTCGAATTCGGAAAAGTAATCCGTCATGTCTTCGGCCAGTTGGGCATTTCGGCCGAAGAAGGCGGCTAAAGCCCGCGATTCGATGGAGCACGCCCGATCCACGAGGCCACCGGCGATGGCCAGAGAGATGATGTGGGAATAGCCCAGCACCTCCAGATGCGCGGCGGGGAATTGGCGCCGCAGGGCGGCAATGGCGGGCAACGTCAGGATGAAGTCTCCAATGGCGCCGCCGCGAATCACTAATATCTTGCCGCTGGGGGTGGCCATTTCCCGATCGAGGAGGAGGCGCTCAGTACTTGGTAAATCCCAGCACGACGATGAACAGGCCGAAGGCCAGCCGAACGGCACAGCCGATCTTGATGCGCTTCTCGGTGGCCAGGCCCCATTCCAGCAGGTCGCGCACCCGCCAGGGAGAGACCGTCAGCCAAATGCCGGCGACGACCAGGACGTACGCCCAGGCCTGGAAAACCAGGACCCAATGCGTCAGAGACAGTTCCGACCTGCCGGTATCGACCATGAGTTTTGCCAACAACAGGAATACGACGGCTAGCCCCCTTACCGCCAGCCAGTCTTGAACAAATAAGCAGGAACCAACACCCACCGCGCCAAACAGGAGGTAAAGAGCCCACTTATAGCTTGCAAAATCGGAAATGGATTCCAGGCTCAGATTATATGAGAACCAGGCCGTGCCGGCCAGCATAAGAACAATGCCCCAGCCCAGCGAGCGTGGAAACTTGCGGGCGGCGGCGGCGTAGGCGGCGGGCTTGGTCAGCCCATAAATCTGGGGCAGTCCAAAGCCAAGCCCGAGCACGACCGCGAGGGTGGATAGTTTGACTGGAGACATAAAGATCAATCAATGTTAATGATCGCCGGGTCGGCGTAAAGCGTAAACGAGCCGCTTCGGGTCACCCGAACATCCAGAATTTGGCCTCGATACCGCTCGGAGCCTTCCAACAGGACGGTCTTGTTGCATCGGCTGCGGCCAACGAACCGCACGGCATTCTTCTTGCTGGGGCCTTCGACGAGGACCTGGACATGCCGCCCGATGAACTGCCGGTAATGGCGGGCGGCGATCTCGTTCACGACGTTGAGCAAGCGCTGGTTCCGCTCCTCTCGAAGCGAAGTGGCGACCTGCCCGGGCATAGCCGCGGCGGGAGTGTCGCGACGAGGCGAATACTTGAAAATGAAGGCCTGGTCGAATTCGACTTCGCGGGCCAGATCCAATGTCTGTTCAAAATCCTCCTCGGTCTCGCCCGGAAAACCCACGATGAAATCGGTGCTCAGGCCGATACCCGGTTTCATAGCGCGCAGCTTTCGAGCGATGCCGAGGAATCGCTCGCGGGTGTAACCCCGATGCATCAGTCGCAGGACGCGGTCACTCCCGCTTTGGACGGGGAGGTGGGCGCTTTCGACCAGGTTTGGCAGCCGTCCGTAGGCCTCGACAAGGTCGTCTCCGTAGCCTTTGGGATGAGGCGAAGTGAAGCGAATGCGCTCGAGCCCCTCGATTTCATGCACCGCCTCAAGCAACTGGACAAAGGGGGATTTGCCCTCTTTGACCGGGAGGTCCCGTTTGGCGTAGCTGGTGACGATCTGTCCCAGCAGCGTAATTTCCTTTACTCCGCGGGCGGCCAGTTCGCGGCATTCGGCAACGATATCGGCAATGCTCCGGCTTCGCTCCTGCCCGCGCGTATAGGGCACGATGCAAAAGGTGCAGTACTGGTTGCAGCCCTGCATGATGCTCACGAAGGCCGTCACGGACTTGTTCCCCTTCCCGTTCAAAAGGTGCTCCCGGATTCCAGACTGGCTGCCGGGTTCCTCCGCAACTTCCACCACCTTCTGACGCCTGCCCTCCAGGAGTTCATTCACATATTCGGCGGTACGATGAAGCTTTTGTGTCCCGATAACGAGGTCCACATCGGGCAGGGTGTCAACCAAGCCGCGGCCTCGGCTCTGCGCCATGCAGCCCATGAAGCCCAGGACCACTCCGGGGCGGGTCCGACGGGTCTCGGCGATGACGTTTTCCATCTTCCGGAGCGCCTTCTGTTCCGCCAAGTCGCGCACGCTGCAGGTGTTGAGAAGAATCACGTCGGCGACGGCTTCACCCTCGGCCAGGGTATAACCCTTGGCCACGAGCTGGGCGGCAACGGCTTCGCTGTCGCGCTCGTTCATCTGGCAACCGTAAGTCTTGATATAAACACTCGGCATGACGCTGAGAATTGCGCTTCACACTACGTTAGGAATCAGGCATTGGAAAGGAGGAAGAACGCCGCCCCACTGCCACTGAGTTTGAATGGCGGCGTAACAGCGCATCCGGAGAAGCATATCTTCTTCGCCGCACGAGCCAAGCACGTCGAGGAGGAAATTGCCGGACGGCAGGCCAAATCCAATCATTTCCTCGCGCAGGGCGTCCGTCCAGAACCAAGCGTGCGGGGCCCGATCTCTCAAGTGATCGGTGTTCGGATTTCACGCTCCGCGCCCTCGAGACCGAGCGAATCCTCCGGGATGGAATCGCGTTCGTTTGCCATGCGTGGCGAGCATGGCAGATGCATGGAGACCTGGCAACGGCCAAAGCAGACCTTTTGGCAAGCATTGCTTTCGCCTTTCCGCAGCCTCACAGAAGCAGTATGCTGATTCCAGTAGATATGGACCGCGTTGTAAAGAAGTCGCGAAGTTTTGCGGAGGCCGAAGCCTGGGAACGGCAACAGTACCTGTGCATGACTCCCCGAGAGAGAATGCGCGCAGCGCGGCAAATCAAGGACCGTCTATTCCACGGCAGGCAAGCAGACGTTCGGGCATGCCACACCAGCAAGAAAGCGGCATAGAAGCGTCCCACTTCTCGCCGGATATCTTAGAATTCATCGGGCTGTTGTACACCCATGAGGTGAGATACGTCGTAGTGGGCGGCGAGGCAGTCATCTATCACGGCTATCCCCGATTTACTGGCGACATTGATTTCTTTTTCTCTGACGCCCCGGAGAACATAGCGGCCATTTTTGCAGCGCTACGGGAGTTTTGGCGCGGCACGGTTCCGGGTATCCAATCCGCCGAGGAATTGGCCGAACCCGGCGTTATCATCCAGTTTGGTCGGCCTCCAAACCGCATCGATCTCCTGAATCGGATCGACGGAGTGGCTTTTGAGGATGCCTGGAGAAGCAGGCTCAAGGTGCGGATCTTGTCACCCGATCTGGAGTTCCCTCTGTTCATGATTGGCTTTGACAATCTAGTCCGCAACAAGCGCGCTTCCTCCCGTCCCAAGGACCTCGATGACCTCAGGGCACTCGGAGAATAGCAGCCTAACGGTTGAGGTGCCCTCCTTCAGCGGAGCGGTTCGGGCGCGTCCGTGACCGTCAGGCGCAATTCAGCGCTGTTGCAGCGGAGTTCGGGCACGTACATCGCGCGCCCAACAACGGGCAGGGCGTGAAAACGGCCCGGCACTTCCGCCCGAAAGGCATAACGGATCTCCCACACGCCTTGAGGCAGCTTGTCCAGGAAGAGGGCCACCTTGCGGTCGCGCAGTTCCTCGTACACCCAGCGGGTGCGCCCGGTGTAATCCTCGTTGTCCGTAGAGGGCTTCGGAACCCGAATCACCTGAGCCGTCAAGAGGCGAGACGAAGAGGTGGCGTCCGGGGGGCGGAAATGGGTGGCTGAGCCGGCGGCCTGGTCGCTGCGTTTGGTGCCGAACCGGCGCTCGACCGCGCCGGATTTGAGTTCGCGGGCGTAGAGGGCTTCGCCGCTGCGAACTTGCA
>JBJKSV010000183.1:0-3898 GCA_046703605.1 Limisphaerales bacterium | reverse complement strand
AACATCCAAAGAGCAAGGTGACGCTGGTGCGGGTTTGGAGCAAGGGCGGCAGCCAATATATCGTGGTTGATGAGAGCCAATCGGGCGAGTGACCCGATCCGCAACGAGTGCGACCCTCCGTGCGAATCCCCCTGGCGCCGGAGGGTTGCTTATACCGATTGACAGATCGCGAGGCCAGTAGGTGTGGTGCCGGCCTTATTCCACTTGGAAAAACTCTCACTGGCGGAGAGAGGGAGATTCGAACTCCCGGTGGGGTATAAGCCCACTCACGCTCTCCAGGCGTGCGCTTTAAACCACTCAGCCATCTCTCCGCTTGAAGTTGAGTAACTTACAAACCAGACAATTAGCGCCATTTGGCACCTGATGGTGCCGTTGTGGAAGCTGACAGACAGCATCAGACGGCCTTGGCAAGAGACACCAGGGCGCAATTTGGTTCGTTACGTTCCATCACACACATTATTCGCCCGAATCCGAGTTGAGGGCAAGATCATTCGGCGTTTGCGCCGGGGCGCCTGGCTGAGGCAGGAGGCGGGCTGGAGCGGTCCCGGGGGCCGCAATGATCTTCTCTTTGACCTAAATCAAGGCGGGATTCATGAAGAACGACTATCTTTGAAAGAGAAAGCCGATTTATGGACAACGATAAAACAACAAAGCAACCGAATTTCATTCCTGCCCAGGCGGCGGAAGCAAGCACCCTGGTGGAGTACCAGCCCGGCTCGATTGTCAGCCGGGAAATCCTCAAGAAGGGCGCCGGAAAGGTGACCCTGTTCGCCTTTGATGCGCAGGAGGGTCTGAGCGAGCATACTTCGCCCTATGACGCTCTGGTTCAGGTATTGGAGGGCGAGGTCGAGGTTGCGATCTCCGGAAAGCCGAGTGTCATAAGGGCAGGGGAGTTGATTCTGATGCCCGCCAACCAACCGCATGCGCTAAAGGCGCTCAAACGTTTCAAAATGATCCTGACGATGATTCGCTCATGAGCCATTTTCGGGGCCCTAACCAGAGTGGCCCGGCCGGCCCGACAAGGGAAATCTCGCGCGCAGGCGGGCAGGCGAGGTTAGCGCGACCTCTTTGCTGGGCTGTCCCCAGAACTGGTGACTGGCAGGGGGCGGCGCTCGTGGTAGGATGAGGCGTCGATGATGCAAAAACGCAGGAGCCAGACCGTGTGTGGCTGGCAGGCGTGAATCTGCGGCGCCGCGCGTCGTGTGACGATTTTTAGCGAGAGTGTCTCAAATGTGTCAAGAAGGCCGGGCTTTCAGCCCGGCCTTCTTGTTGTTTCATGGATCGAGCCTAAGCGGGAGGGTTCGATCGGGATGACTTCATTGCGCAGTCATTCGAGACTCGAGCAAATTCGGTAATGTGGACGATTAAGAGCGGCGATAGAGTGAGACTTTTCGGATAGACTCCAGATCGTCCAACCGGAAGAATTCTCTCGCTGTGCGGGAAGTCGCCAGGGCGATCTCCTGGGCTGGGCGCCCCAAACACTCGGCTACGGTATCGAGCACATACGGCAAGAAGGCCGGTTCATTCCGGCCATTCTTTGGCTGGGCCGGCATAGTCCGGGGCAGAAGGAAGGGGGCGTCGGTCTCGAGCATGAGCCGTTCCAGAGGGATTTCTCGAACCAATTCCCGGAGGTGGGTGCCGCGCCGCTCATCGCAGATCCAGCCGGTGATGCCGATGTGCAGGCCCATGTCGAGACACACTCGCAGTTCCTTTGCTGTCCCGGTGAAACAGTGCAAGACTGCCGGCGCCGTTTTCCTGGCAGAGCGAAGGATTTCGCAGAAACGCTCGTGGGCGTCGCGTTCGTGCAGGAAGAGCGGCATTCCCAATTCCTCGGCAAGGGCGACCTGAGCCTCGAACCACTTTTCCTGCTGGGGACGAGGCGAGAAATCCCGGTTGAAATCCAGGCCGCATTCGCCGACAGCCATGACATTCTCGAGCGTGGCCAATCGCCGCAGTTCCGCGAGCGTTTCCTCCGTGCAGTGCCGGCTCTCGTGAGGATGCACACCCGCGGTGGCAAAGAGCCGCCCTGGGTATTCGCCGGCGAGTTGGCAGGCCTGGCGGCTGCCGGCAAGGCTCGCGCCGGTGATCACCATGGTATGAACTCCCGCGGCAAAGGCACGCTCAATGACATCCGCCCGGTCCGTTTGGAAGGAGCGATGGCCCAGATTGACGCCAATATCGACTAATTGGAGAGGGAGACTCAATTCAAGGAGGGGTCCTCCGGCATCTGCGACAGCAAGCGGCATTGCCAGCCCTTCTGGCGGAGGATCTGCTGCCAGAGTTGGTCGGGTTTGGTCTCGAACACCAACTCGAGAGAGGCCGGATGGGTCAGCCAGGCCTTGCGCTTCATCTCGTCTTCGAGTTGGCCGGGGCTCCAACCGGCATAACCGGCAAAGAGCCGGATCTTCTGTGTGGGAGAGAACGAATCACCGATCTCGATGAGCGAATCCAACGAGTGGCCCAAGCTGAGGTTGGGAAGGACGTTGGCCTCGGGAACGAAGGCATCGGTGTGAAGAAAACTCAAGGCAGAGGGCTGGACGGGGCCGCCAAGGTAGAGCGGACAGGACTTGAGCCTTTCGGGGAGGTCGGCAACGATCATTTCCCCGACGTTGCTCCCGGTGGCGCGATTGAGCACGAGGCCAAAAGCGCCTTCGGCGTCGTGCTGACAGATGAGCACCACAGTGCGTTGGAAAAACGAGCCACGCAGTTGGCCGCTGTCGAGCAGCAACTGACCCTTGAGGAACTTGTTTGTCTCGGCCATGGCAGCAAGTCGTCTTGAGCTTGTCCTAAAGCCAATGTGGATTAAAACCGGGCTATGTCAAAGCTTTGTCTGTAGTTGGGGAAGGCGGCCTGAGGTCCCTCTCGTTAGTCCTAAGAGCTGCGCTCATGGAAACAATCCACGCGTCCGTTTGGCTTCCCAAACGCGCTTGATACCGAGGCTCAGCGCCGCCAAACGCATCGGGAGCTTTTGCTTGCGGCTCAGATTCAGAATCTGCACATAGGCCCCTTCCAGGATCCTGAACAGTTTGTCCACGACCTCGGTTTCGCCCCAGAAGAAGCTCTGAAGGTCCTGCACCCACTCGAAGTAGGAGACGATGACTCCTCCGGCATTGCACAATACGTCGGGAATTACGAAAATTTCCGGACGCTGGTTGAGAATTGCGTCTGCTTCCGGTGTGGTCGGACCGTTGGCGGCCTCGGCCAGGATGCGGCACTGGATGGCGCCCGCATTGGCCTGGGTGATTTGCCGTTCCAGGGCGGCGGGGACCAGGATGTCGCAGGGCAGAACCAGGAGTTGTTCGTTGGTGATGGGTTCGGAATTTGGGAAGCCGGCGACGGTTTTGTTCGCACCGACGTACTTTTGTAATTCCCAGAGGTCCAAGCCGTCTTCGTTGAAAATGCCGCCCATGGCGTCGCTTACGGCCACGATCCGCACGCCATAGCGAGCCAGCGAGAGCGCCGCGACGGAACCTACATTCCCGAAACCCTGGACGGCGGCCTTCGTCTTGGCGATGTCCAGGCCGATGGTGTCGGTGGCACGGTTGACGAGGTAACCGACGCCGCGCCCGGTGGCCTCGCGCCGTCCAAGAGAGCCTCCCAGGCCGACCGGTTTGCCAGTGACAATGCTTGGGACGCTGTGCCCGCTATGCATCGAGTAGGTGTCCATCATCCAGGCCATGACTTGCTCGTTGGTGCCCAGGTCGGGCGCCATCACGTCCACCTGCGGGCCGATAAAGGGGATCATCTCCTGAGTGTAGCGGCGAGTGACCCGCTCCAACTCCGCCAGCGACATTCTTCCGGGGTCGCAGGCCACTCCACCTTTGGCGCCCCCGTAAGGCAGGCCCGTCAATGCGCACTTCCAGCTCATCCACATCGCCAGGGCGCCGACTTCCCCCAG
>JBJKSV010000182.1:0-13363 GCA_046703605.1 Limisphaerales bacterium | reverse complement strand
CTCGCTCACAGTTGAGGGCAATAGCGGGCGCGTACACGAAGGAAAACCGTGAATAACAACATGACTGAACTGGATGGAACAAGCTTCGACCGGGAAGTGCTCAGCGCCGCAGACCTTGTGCTGGTACAGTTCTGGGCCGAGTGGTCGGAACTGAGCAGGGCGATGGCCCCGATGCTGGAATCGGTAGCAGACGTTGGTCCCGTTGGGGTCAAGGTCGCCAGGGTGAACCTGGACAGAAATCCCTCGTTGGCGAAGCGATACGGCGTGCGGGCAGTACCGACCGTGCTCTTTTTCAAGGGCGGCAACCTGTGCGACCAACTCATCGGCCGCTGCTGCGAACGAGACTTACGGGCAACACTGGGGCGGACCGCATTGACGCAAGCACGATCCAGCATACGCCGGAGGCCTAATGGGGCACGGCTTGCAACTGGAGGTAACCATGGCAAGAAGGAACCATACAAGTGACGCAAGAAACGGAGATGAGAACGGAGCGAAGCAAACCTTTAGCTTCACGGCGCCGGCGGCGGTGTGGGTGGAGTTGGTGGGTGACTTCACGCAGTGGCAAAAACAGGCGATCGGTATGAGAAAAGACGCCGATGGTGTGTGGCGTGCCACTGTCCAGTTGGCGCCGGGCGAGCACTACTACCGTTTTCTCGTGGATGGGCAGTGGCGTGAGGGGCCCCAATGCGCCCTGCGCGTACCGAAGCCCCCGCAGCGGTCAGAACTGCGCTCGCCTGGGCGCCTAAGGCTTTAAGCGTCGCCAAGGAGCATCCTGCGGGGCGGACGCGCGCGGGTCGTCTTGCGCCCGGGCGGGTCAGGCCCCAGGGCGGAGTCAGCCGTGCGGCCTGCAAACGCGCTGGAGAGGGCCAAAGCCGGGCGCTACAGGGCGCACGTTTCGGGAAGCACCTTGTCGCAAACCATGCCTTTTGGGGCGGTACAGCGGGGGAGGCTGGCTGTAGTCGGGAACGCTAACCGTCCTCGGCCTCCCCGACCACCGTGAAGCCCGGCTGCGCGTCGAGCAAGGCCCGCAACCCTTCCCGGACGATCGTGTGATCGTCCGCCAGCCGCGTGGGGGCAGGTATGAAGCGGGCCTTCAGCCTGGAAGAGGTCTTGGACCGTGGCCTATCCCAGGGCGTTGCCCTTCGCTGGTATGATTGACGCCGTTGGTTTTGGTGGAGAGGTCTTGGGTGGTGGCGTGCTCCAGGGCGCTTCGCGGCACACGGATTTGACTGGGAAGGGCCTGGATCGGCCGGCTCAGAATCCCCTCAGATCGGTGCTGGAGCGGCGAGGAAGTCCGGGGGCGGGAGTGCGTTTGAGAACGAGATATTCGATGCCGCGGCGGGCACAGTACTCGCGTTTGCCGCCCTTATCTCCATCTTCATTGACGGCGTAGATATCGGGCTTGAGGCGCTGGATTTCCGGGTCGGCATCCAACCAGCCTTCGCCGGTGGAGACCAGGGCTTGGGTGACAAAGCGGATGGAGCCGATAAGGTAGCGGCGGTCCTCCTGCGGCAGGAGTGGATGGCCAGGCCCTTTGAGCAGGCGGAAGTTGGCATCGTGGCCAACAATCGCGTAGAGGTCGCCATACGCGCTGACCTCCTCGAAGAAGCGGATATGGCCCGAATGCAGCCAGTCGTAGCATCCGGTCACGACGACTTTTTTCCGTGCTGGGGCGCCGGGGGAGGGTGGAATCTCGGGGAACCCCGCCAACTGCTCAGGACCGAGCACGGCGTACTCGAGGCCCTGCTGGCGGCACCATGCCAGGCGGGCGGCATTGGAGGGGCAAGCGGTGTCAACCCATATCTTTGGATGCAGGCCTTCGATGGCGGGCAGGCGATCTGGCAGCACGGAATTACCGGCGGGAATGGCGCGATGGACATACCGGACGGCCTGCAAGAAATAGAGCCTCTCGTCCAATGAGAGCAACGGGCCCTTGGAGCCGGCCTTTTCCAGCGGGTCCTCCTGGCATAATAGGACTGTCAGCGGACCCAACTTAGCCGCCGCCTGGAGGAATCGCAGGTGGCGCGAGCGGATGTCGTCGAAGGCGCCGGTGACAACCACCTCTGGTGGAGAAGGGTTCATCTGGCTGGCAGACGAATGGTGACATGGAACGAGCCGGGGACCGGGGCGTTCGACACAACGAAGAGATAGCCGCCGCCGCATCCTGAGTACATGGCGCCTGGGTAGCGGCGTTGGTAGGCGCGGAGAATGGCCTTGAGGTCGAGTTGGATCAAGGGATGGCGAACGGTGTGAGGGAGGATCTTCTCCCAGCAGGCCATGCAATCGTTCATGGAAGCGCCCAGGGCGTCGAGGTCCATGCGGCGGATGGCGTCGAAGCAGTCCCTGCCGGTGCGGCCCAGCCGGTGAATCCATCGCGGTTCGAGGCATTTTTGGCCGAGGGGATTGTAGCCCTCCGGACGCGGCTCAATTGGCAGGACGTGCAGGACGCGTTGGAGCCATCGGGCGGGGCGGTGGTCGCGCAGGGTCTCAATGTGAGTGGGAAACAGGCCGCCATTGGCCTGAAAATCATAATCGAGCCGATTGATGCCCGGATAGACCAGGCCGATCATGTCCTGCGAGCCGCTTGGATCGGGTTTGCCCTTGTTCTCGGCCTCGTAGAGTTCGCGGACGAGATCGGCGGGAGGCCGGTGGGGAAGGCGGCCTTTCCAGAGGCTGGTGGCAATGGCGCGGGTGCCGCTGGCGAACCCCGACCGGTCCATAACGCGAAAGCTTGGCTCGAGGGCTACGACGACCATCGAGCCGGGTGGGTCTGGATTATGGCGAGAGACAAAGGGCTGATCGATCCAACCGCCGGCGAGGGCAAGGCGGTTGGGGATGCGGCCGATGACGCGCGCTAAGGGAGCTTTGTCAGGGGTGTTCACTAAACGAAATCCGAAATCCGAAACCCGAAATCCGAGACAAATCCGAAAACCAAAGGCGGCAATGACCAAAACCGGCCTACGGACCACGAAATACTCGAAATACCCGAAAAGAGGCAGGAAGCAAAACCAAGGGCGGGGAGCCGTTCACAGATCGCATCCACCCCACAGCCTGTCTCTAAGGTCATTTTTCGTGTATTTCGCATATTTCGTGGTCCTCTCCGCTAAACGGCCTCTTTTGAACATCTCCCTTTAGGGCATTTCAGTTTGTTTCGGATTTCGAGCTTCGGATTTGCTCACACTCGACCACGGCGCAACGGAGCTTACTCGACCACACGCCGGCCTTGCTTCCGGGCATGGTATTGCTCCTTGATCCACCTGTAGGTCGCGCGCAGGCCGGTGTCCAAGGAAGTGTGCGGCTCCCATTTGAGGACTTTCTTGATGAAAGTGTTGTCGCTATTGCGTCCGGCGACGCCGCGGGGCGCGTTGAGGTCATACTCGCGCTTGAGTTTGACGCGGGCGATCTTCTCGACCTTCTGCACGAGTTCGTTGATGGTAACCAGTTCGCTTGAACCCAGGATAATGGGAGTAGCGATCAAGTCGTCACAATGCGCAATGCGGTCGATGCCCTTGACGCAATCGTCGATATACATGAAACTCCGGGTCTGGGTGCCATCGCCCCAGATGCTGATCTTGTGGCTGCCGCTGTCGATGGCTTCAATGACCTTGCGGCAGATAGCCGCGGGGGCCTTTTCCCGTCCGCCATCCCAGGTGCCGTTTGGGCCATAGACGTTATGGAAGCGGGCGATGAAGGTCTTGAGGCCGCGCTCGGCCCAATATTCCTGGCAGAACATTTCGCTCATGAGCTTCTCCCAACCGTAGCCGCGCTCGGCCATGGCGGGATAGGCATCGGACTCTTTGAGGGCGCGCACGTTGGGGTCCTGCTGGAGGAGGGTGTTGTAGGCGCAGGCCGAGGAAGAGTAGAAGTAACGGCGGGCGCCGGCGCGCCAGGCTGCCTCGATCATGTGGGTGTTGATGAGGATGCTGCGCAGGCACTCGACGCGAAAGCGCTCGATGAAGCCCATGCCGCCCATGTCCGCCGCCAGGTTATAGACCTCGATGGCCCCTTCGCAGACGCGCTTGCAGGCTTCTTCCTGGCTGCAATCCAGGCTGAGGCATTCGACGCCCGGCACGCGCAGATACCACTCATGGACGGGTTTCTTGTCCACGCCGCGGATGCGGGTAAAGCCCTTCCTCTTGAAATAGAGCGCGAGGTTGCCGGCGATAAAACCACCGGCCCCGGTGATGACGATCAAATCGTCTTTTCGCAATGGTGCGTCCTTCTCAATGATTCTGTTTTCTTTCATGGATACTCTTAATGGGTATAAAGCAATCGGCGAGAGTCTTCGTCGTCATGCCAGGACGACTGCGCCGAGCCGGCACCCTTGGTCAGCCTTGCCGCAGGCGGCCACTTCTGGCAATGAAAAAAGGCGGAAGGTCTCCTCCGCCTTTGGGAATACCGGCAAAAAGATGACGGAACGACTACTTGGCCTTTGCGCCGAGGATGGCGTCTTTGGCGGCCTTGGCGACACGGAATTTGACGACGCGCTTGGCGGGTATCTTGATCTCCTGGCCGGTGGCGGGGTTGCGCCCCATCCGGGCCTTGCGGTTCACCAGGACTAACTTGCCCAGTCCCGGGACCGTGAACGAGCTTTTGGCGTTTTTGTAGGCCAGGGCGACGAGTGTCTCCATAGCCTCAACGGCTTGTTTCTTTGTAATGCCGACAGTATCCGCAATGGATGCGGCAATTTGTGATTTGGTCAGTGGTTTTGCCATAGGGTCACATTCACTAATGCGAACCGGCGCGCGTTACAAGCAAAAAATCGCGAAAAAGCCTGCAATTCTGCATATTTTGGCATCGGAAATGTCCGGCAGTGCCAATCGGCTTGCGTTGGCCGCGCCAAGGCAGGCGTGTTCGAGGTCTCCAGGTGGGGCGCGCAGCACTGCCATTAACTTTGAATGAGCTGCGCGTGGGTCTGGTCCTTTCTCTTGCTCGCCCCCAAGGAACGGGAGCAAGAGCATGAGAAAGAAGCGTGCGCCACCTAAATTAAACGGTGGTGCGGCGCGCCGAGGACTGCGCGCCCTACCCATGTGTGAAATATTCGCCTAACTCAACTCCCGCCGGTGGGACCAGAGTTGCCCGGGCTTAAAGATTCCCACTGGCGTGATTATCCCCGTGATCAACTCCGGCGGGGTGACATCGAAACCGGGATTGAGGCCGCGACTGCCAGGATTGGCTACACGCACGTAGAGCCGTGAACCGGATTTGGCAGAGCGCCTGGGGCTGCGGGAGGGGTCTTGGCTGACCCCCCAAGCGCCGAGCACCTCGTCTTCATTTCGTTCCTCGATGGGGATGTCGAAGCCCGACTTGAGGTTCCAATCGATGGTGGAGAGCGGGATGGCAATGTAGAATGGAATCCGGTGCCGTTTGGCGAGGACGGCTTTGGTGTAGGTGCCGATCTTGTTGGCCACCTCGCCTGTCCGGCCCAGGGTGCGGTCGCTGCCCACAATGACCAAATCCACTTTCCCGCGCTGCATCAAGTGGCCGGCGGCATTGTCGGCGATAACCTGGTGGGAGAGGTTCTGGTGGGCCAGTTCCCAGGCGGTGAGGGTCGCTCCCTGGGAACGGGGCCGAGTCTCGTCACAAAACACATGGAAGGACCTGCCTTGGGCCTGGGCGGCATAGAGGGGCGCGGTGGCGGAGCCGACATCCACAAAGGCCAGCCACCCGGCGTTGCAATGCGTCAGCACGTTCATCCCGTCCCGGATAAGCCTGGCGCCGTGCTGTCCAATGGCCTCACAATGCCGCACATCCTCCGCGGCGAACTCCTCCGCTGCCGCGACGGCCAGGCCTTGCTGTTCAGCCACCGTTTGACCGGGCGCCATGGCAGCACGCACCTGGTCCATGGCGTTAACGGGGTCCACGGCCGTCGGGCGAGCGGCCTTGAGGGTCTGATACACGCGTTGGATGTGTCTTCGGAATCCGGCCAAACCGCGTCCGGTATAGGCGCGAGCGCCCTGAGCCAGGCCGTAAGCGGCGGTGGCGCCGATGGCCCCAGCGCCCCGCACGATCATGTCCCGGATGGCGGCGGCGGTCCTTTCGAAATCGCGCATTGCCACGATCTTGAATTCGTGGGGCAGGAGCCTTTGCTCGACGAGCAAGACGGCATTGCGCTCATAATCGTAGGTGGCGGTTCGGTAATGGCGGGTGCGGCCATGGAGGGTGACGTTCATCTACCTAGACGATGGCAATCTTCATGCGGCGGATCTTGTCACGGATTGGAGCAAAAAGCGGGTGCTTGCGCAATTGCCGAAGATCGGGGTCGCGCGCCAGCCATCTGAAGTCCCGGTAGCCCAGGCTCAGTGCCTTTTCGAGGGAGGAGGCGGCGCGGTTGACATCGCCGTTGAGCGAGTAGCTGCAAGCCAGGTTGTAGAAGACCAACGGGTTGGCCGGTTCCAGCCGCGACAACTGCTCGTCCACTTTCAGGCTGCGCTCGAACCTGCCTTGCTGGGTATAGCAATCCCCCAGGACCTGCAACGCCTCGACATAGCGTGGGTCGCGGCGCACGATCCCCTCCATGAAGGAAGTCTTGACCTCCAGGTCGCGCAGTTCCCTGCGCTCCAGTTTCTTGTTTTTCGCACTGCTCTTAACCGGCATAGGACGGCATAAATTGTGTGGAAACATCCCGCTCAAGTCAAGGGTGGAGCGTGCTCAGCAAAAAGGAACCGGCTTGTCGTTGCGAGTTCTCGGCGGGCAGGCAATGCCATGGTGAAGCGTCACTTGCGGTAAAGGGGCAGTCTCAAAACCTCGACTATTTTTCGGGCGACCAAGTGCCGCCGTTCCTCGGTGACGCACCCTTTTTGGCTATCAAATCCCGACTTCGGCAGCAGATGAATCGGGTCGCAACGAACCATCGTCTTCCAATCCAGCCCATCAGCCTCGTCCAAAATTTCCTCGGTGGTCTTCGGCCCACGATTCATTCTGGCCGACGTCCAAAGCGGGGATCACCGAGCCACAAGGTTTCTCGCTGCCGAAAGGCCTCACATCAGCCAGTTTTCCACCCTCAAGCCAGGCACGCGCCCAAAGTCATCGAGATCGGCAGAGAGCAGCAACGCGTGATTCGCCAGAGCCATGGCAGCGATGCGCAGGTCCATCGTTCCAACCCGGACTCTCTGGCGATGCAAATCTTCAAAAAGGGCCGCCGCCACAACATCGAATCGAACGATCTCCCAGTCGCCAAAGAACTCGAACAACCCAGCCAAACGGTTGTATGCCTCGACCTGCCGACGAGTTTCCCTCGCTTGGTGAATCACATTCAGCCAACCGCTCGGCGATCCGCCTCGCGGATCTTCCGTGCCTCAGCGTCGATTTCCTTCATGAGATCGTCCCCGGCGAACATCCCCAGCGTCCGACGCCAATCCTTTGGACGGGAAGTACCTCGCAGGAGTTGTTCCACCTTGCTTTCCAACTCGCTGACCCGCGCTTCCAACGAAATATCGCCTGACATGAACGAATCCTACTCCCCGCAAATCCGGGTTTCAACCTGGAAAGAGCCGCCGACCGGCCGATCGGTCTTTCGCACAGAGAGTCTCACCAACCGACCCGGCTCAGTTCATTAACTGCAGAGCCGCGTTGCGGTCAGAAAGATGTCCCATCTGGGACATTGAATCCTTGTGCCGCGTCATTTCACTGGACGGCCATAGACCTCGATCTCGATGTATTCATTGAGGGCGCTCTCAGTGCTGCCCTCCGAATAGAAACGAAGGTAGCGGGTGACGATGCCTTTGGCGTTGATGAGCTTGCCTTGAAAGCTCTCGAAATACTCCCGGTCCGTGCCCACCCCCAGTCCTGAACTGTTATCAGCGTCGTTGTTGAAGAGCGTCTTTGTGTCCTGGGTGAAACTTGGCTCGTCAGCGGCCTGGATGATCACGTCATGATAAACCTTGAGTGAATCGTAGGAGTGCCAGATCACAATGGCAAAGACCTGCCGCAGGCCGCCCAAATCCATCTGCACCCACTGCGTTCCCTTGCGCAGAGCGACGAGGTTTCCCTCGTTGGCCTCCTTGTCGCCATCGACAATTTGCGCGAGCATCGGCGCGGTAGCGTGCGGATCGCTGCAGGTCAGCTTCGCAGTGCGGGCGATGTTTTTCAGGCCCGCCGGCACCATCATCGGCGGCCGGAGTTTGTCGCTGAGCGGTTCGACTCCTGGGATTTTGATGTCCTTGGGCGTGCCGTTTAGAACGGGGAGGGGCAATTTGAGGATCAGAGGAACGAGGCCGCGGCTAGCGGTGGAATGGGGCGCCTCATTGGTGGCGTTCCCGGCCAGGCAGTTCCAGCGGAACGGGCTCAGCACAGTGATGGCAAGGCAGAGGGGCAGCGTCCGTGCAAGCGCCCGTCGCAAATCTCGATGGGTGTTCATGCGCACGAAGATGACTGAGGGTTAAGGAGTGGTGGTTTTGCTCTCAAGGTTTGCTTGCCCGCCACTGTTGGGCGCGCCGCTCGATGAACGCGGTCGGTTCGATTTTAGGGTACAAGGTGACCAGGTAATCCAACTCGAACCTGTCGCCGGTGTGATACACCAGCGGTTTCTTGTCCAGCCCTTGGGTGGCAGAGATGTAGGCAAAAGGCCGCTCCATGGTGAAGTACTGGGCGTCGCCACGCCGGTTGCTGGGGCGCCCGAACAGGACGACGGTGGCCGGTTGCTCCGGCATGTCGAAAAACACCGCTCCCCATCGGTGCTGCGACACATCCTGCCGGGTGCCGGTCAAGTCCGGCGCGCCGCCGGAGTTCAAATGGCGGGCGACAGGGTCCAGTTTCTCCAGGAAGCGCATGCCCAGGCCGTGATAGTTGGCGCCGGTCAAGGTCACTTCGTTGGTTTTGGTTCCGAGCTGGAACTGCGATTTCCACTCCAGCGCCACCTCGTCCTGCGCTTCGTTGACGGTGAGGGTGAGCGTGCGCCGCTCGATGAGCAGGGCCTCCCGGCTCGCGTCCGGCAGGAAGGCGTCCTGGGGCGCAAGCCAATAGATGAGCTCGCGGATGCGTGCTTGGGGCAAGCCGCCGGGGCTCAGCCCCACTTCGGGCGGCGGTGTCTGGATTGGCTTCTCCACCCCATTTCCGGGCGTCTCCTCCCAAAAGTTGATGCCATTGACCCGGATGCCGTACATGAGGCCATGGTGATGGAGGTGCTCCGGGGGCGCGTCACGGAGGATGTTGTAGCCTTTGAGGGTGTAGAGTTCCTTGACGTAAGGTTTGAACTTGGCCGGATCAAAGCTATAGACCAACAGCTTTTGAGAGCCGCGATAAATGGTCCATTCGATGGGCCGCATGGAGGGCGCGACGCGCAGAGGCGCGGCGCCGGCGGTGAGTGTGGCGGTGGCCAGCAAGGCTGGCATCAGCAAGGAGCGGATTGGCTGCATATTCAGTTCAGGTGGCGGAAACCCCGGCGGGAGGCCGCCTCGCGCGCGAAGATGCCGGACCCAAAAGGCCGCAGGCAGGCGGCATCTTCGACGCCGGGGTTGGGTCGCTATTTGTTTGTCACAGGAGGATTCCCTCGTGGCCCGGACCGAACCGCGCCACCTTTTCTTCCAGGAAGCTCAGCATTGCCATGTCGAGCGCCGTCTGGACGTGAAAGCCAAATTCGACGTCGCTCACCGGCTTCTCGCGGGTGCGCACGCAATGGAGGAGGTTCTCCCAATGCAGGAGCGTGGTGTTGGGTTTGTCCCCCTTGACTACGCGCGGGGATCCTTTCATAGGCGTGACTGTCACGGAATCGAACCCCTCCTCCCAGACCGGATTCTGGAGGGTGATGGTGCCGCCATCGCCTCGAATGGCCGGTTCCGTCTGATAATCATTAACCAGCGTGCAAGTGAGATTCACGGTGAGCTTGTGATCGGCATAATCGACGCACATGTTGAACGTGTCCGGCACCTCGCGGTCGTAGGTGGTGTACTTGAAAATGCCCCCGGAGGCCACGACCCGGGTCGGAATCTGGAGTCCGAGGAGGCTGACGAAGGGCGTGAACACATGCGGGAAGAGGTCAGTGCAAGGGCCGCCCGCATAATCGAGATACTTTCGCCAACTGAAAAAGCGGTCCACGGTGAAAGGCACCTGCGGCGCGTCGCCCAGGAAGGCCTCCCAGTCCAGGTCCGGGCCGGGCCGGGCATTGGGGTCCGGAATGGGCATGCGCTCACCCCAATCGCCGTTGCGATAGAAACCAGCCTGGACATGCGAGACCGTGCCCACCGGCCCTTCCTTGAGAAGCTGAGCGACCTTTTTCCAGGCATTGCTGGAGTTGCCCTGGTTGCCGATCTGCACCACGCGCTTTAAGCGCACCGTCTCGGCATAGAACTGTTTGCTCAGCTCAAATTGGCTCCAGTGGCCCATCGGCTTCTCACAATACAAGTCTTTGCCGGCGCGGATGGCGTCCAGCGCCAGTGGCATATGCAGACGGTCGGGGGTGGCGATGAGCACCACGTCCACCGCCGGGTCGGCCAGCAGTTCCTGGTGGCGGCGGTAGGGCTTGGCCCCGCTACGCTCGGCGGCGCTGCGCAGACGGGGCCCGTAGGCATCGCACACGGCGACCAGCTTGATGTTGTACTCCGGGCGCTCGCACATGGCCGTTAGCAAGCCCAAGTGCGCGCTTCCTCGCCCGCCGACCCCGATGATGCCGATGCCGAGACGGTCGTTAGCGCCGATGACGCGGCCTCGAGCCAAGAACGGGGCCGCGCTTAACACGCCCAGAGCCGCGGTGGAGGTGGCGGTGTCGCGTAAAAATGTCCTGCGGCTCATGGAACCCGTGGGGGTTTGGGATGGATGATTTTGCATAGTTATCTTCGTTTGGGATTAGTGGTCTATTGCTTGTTTTGTAACATCTGAAATCCGTTGCATGGGCCACAGTGGGCCGGCTAGCCCCCCACGTCCGGCTTCAACCAGGGCGTGCCGCTCCAATACCACTTTCGTGGCAAAAAGCTGTCCACATGTCCATCCATAAACACAATGGCACTGCGCCCGAAATGGCGCGGTATAGGGCCACCCCAGTTAGGGTCATCGCCAGTGACCCCTCCGGTGTTAGGGGCATCATTTCCCGGGTCGTGGAGGATCCAGCAACCTGGCTTCTCCGGCGTGGCGGGGGTAACGCACTTGAGCGGATCGGTGGTCAGCAGCGGCTTGGTGCCAGAATCCGCTATGTAGGCCGTGGTGGCGGGCTTGCGAATCGTGCTGTCGCGCACCCCCGGCCACTGCGAGTAAGGCCAAGGCTGAAAGTCACAGCCCCCGATGCGGAAGTTCATGCCGTAATTGGATACACCCAAGTCGGCGGGGCCGGTGGGGTACTCCTGGATGAACGTATTGAACCTTGGGCTGCGAACAGGGCACAGGAGGAGATTTGTGGTCCGCTGGTAGGGCAACAGGAAGTCGAACCAGGCCCGCCGCCCGCCCGCGAGGGTCGAAGAATTGTCACCGGTTACTTGGAAAGTCAGGCAATGCCTGCCGTTAAAGTCAGCGGTGTACATTTCCGCTGCCAGGGACATCTCGCGCAGGTTGTTGATGCAGGCCGTCGCCTGGGCGTGCTGCTTGGCCCTCGTCAGCGCGGGCAGCAGCATCGCCGCCAGAATCGCGATGATTGCGACGACGACCAGCAGTTCGATTAGCGTGAAGCCATGCAGCCAACGGCGCCGACCTCTTGACTGGGAGCCTTTCCCAATCAGCAACTTGCCAGCCATCCTGTTCATGGTGCCTCTCTCGCTCGTACTGTTCATACGGCTTCCGCCATTCACCCTTTCATACTGCTTCTTTCATCCTCCAGGCAATACGAAAATCCTCACAGGAAGGATCTTCCTGGCTCTGGTGATATGACTCCGTGCAGGTACAGATTGTCAGGTGTGTCAGATCCACATCTCGCGGTCCAACGAGCGGTACTGTACCGCTTCTGAGACATGGTCGCCACAGATACAATCGGCCCCAGCCAAGTCGGCAATGGTGCGGCCGACCTGCAAGACGCGGACGTAGTCGCGCGCGCTGTGGTTCACGTCGGACATGGCGAATTTGAGCATCTCCAATGTCGGTTCATCAAGCCGACAATGTTGTCTCAATTCGCGGATTCCCATGCGGGCGTTGCACGTAACCCTGGGCCGGTCACGAAAGCGCTCGTGTTGCCGGCCGCGTGCGGCGACCACTCTGGCCCGGATTTGCGCCGATGTCTCACCGGTTTGACTGGCCGCAATCTCGCGGAACTCCACCGACGGCACCTCGACATGGAGGTCAATACGGTCCAACAACGGACCGGAGATGCGGCCAAGGTACTTTTGAATTTCACGTGGGGTACTGCTGGATTGGGAGGGGGATTTGCCGTCCGGGGACGGATTCATCGCAGCCACCAACATAAACTCTGACGGAAAGGTCATTGTGCCGGCGGCCCTGGAGATCGTGACATGGCCTTCTTCAAGTGGCTGCCGCATGGTTTCCAGGACACTCCGCTTGAACTCAGGCAGCTCATCAAGAAACAAAACCCCGTGGTGTGCGAGAGAGATCTCGCCCGGAGTGGGGTTGATGTTTCCACCCAGAAGCCCCGCGTCACTGGCAGTATGGTGGGGCGCGCGGAACGGACGGCGGGTCACCAGGCCCTGGCCTGGCCGCAGCAGGCCGACGATGCTATGGATCTTGGTGGTCTCCAGGGATTCCTCCAAAGTAAGCGGGGGCAGGATGGTTGCGAGCCGTTTCGCCAACATCGACTTGCCGGTGCCCGGAGGGCCAATCAGGAGGATATTGTGCCCGCCGGCCGCGGCGATCTCGAGCGCGCGCTTGACTGACTCCTGGCCCTTTACCTCGGCGAAATCAATAGCGTCCTCGTGGTCTTCGACAAAAATCCGGGTGATATCAACCTTTATCGGGGAGAGCTTGGTTTCTCCCTCCAGGAAGCCGACCGCCTCTCTTAAATTCCGGACGGGAATCACCTCAAGACCCCCAACAACGGCCGCCTCCGCGGCGTTTTCCGGAGGCACCAACATTCCGACCTTCTTTTCTTCACGCGCCCGGAGGGCGACAGGCAAAACTCCCTTTACCGGCCGCACGGCGCCATTGAGCGCCAATTCCCCGATCATCACAAAGTTTTCCAGTTGATCGGTCTCCATTTGCTCGCTTGCGGCGATCATTCCGATAGCAATGGGCAAGTCAAAGCTCGGTCCCTCCTTCTTCACGTCTGCTGGAGCCAGGTTGATCGTTGTCCGTCCGAAGGTGAAGGCGAACCCGGAATTGATGAGGGCGGTCATCACCCGGTCGCGGGATTCCTTGACGGCGGCATCGGGCAAACCGACGATAACGATGATGGTGTCGCCGTAGCCGGCATTGACCTCGACTTCCACCGAGTAGGCCTCGATGCCGCTCACCGCTGCTGAATGAACCCTGGCCAACATGGATACCCTTATGG
>JBJKSV010000181.1:0-8520 GCA_046703605.1 Limisphaerales bacterium | reverse complement strand
GCGGGGGGCAAGCGGCTGGCAGATGCTCAGCAGCCTGAGTGGGCAGGGCTTCGGCATCCTCTCCCAGCAAGCGCCCGATAAGCGGTTCATGCTTTACTGGCTGTATTACTACTTCAACCGGCACGTGAGCCAATGGGTGCTGCGAACCGACGGCACGGCCCCCTACCACCAGCCGAGGAAGGGATTTGAGAAGTTTGCGGGGCCAATCACGCCCGTCTTGGCGACTTTAAGCGGGGATGGGCATAAGATTTACCTGGTCATCGCCAATGGCTCGTGGACGCACCCCGTGCCTTGCCGCATTCACCTCCAGGGCTTTGTTCCGGCGGACGCCAAAGGGACGGTGATTACGAGCAACGACTTGAATGGCAAGCCGTTGCTGGAGCGTAAGGCGGACGCGGTTTTCAACTTCCCCGTGCGCACAACGGACAACGAGGCTACCTGCACGCTCCCCCCGCACTCAGTCGTGTTTGTGACCCTTCAAGCCTTTGAGTAGATTTCTCCGCCCTTTTCCGCGAACTCGCGGGCCTTCTCTTCCATGCCGGTCTGGAGGGCCTGGTCCTCGGCAATGCCTTGTTCGGCGGCGTATTTGCGCACATCCTCGGTGATTTTCATCGAGCAAAAGTGCGGGCCGCACATCGAGCAGAAATGGGCCACCTTGGCGGTGTCCTGCGGCAGAGTCTCATCGTGGAACTCGCGGGCGGTTTCCGGATCCAGGCTGAGGTTGAACTGGTCTTCCCAGCGAAATTCGAACCGGGCCTTGCTGAGGGCATCGTCACGATAGCGGGCTGAGGGATGGCCTTTGGCAAGGTCGGCGGCGTGGGCGGCGATCTTGTAGGCGATGACGCCGTCTTTGACATCCTTCTTAGTGGGCAAACCGAGGTGTTCTTTGGGCGTGACGTAACAGAGCATGGCGCAGCCGTACCAACCAATCATGGCCGCGCCGATAGCGCTCGTAATATGGTCGTAGCCTGGGGCGATTTCCGTTGTCAGAGGCCCAAGGGTGTAAAAAGGGGCCTCGCCGCACCAGTCGAGTTGCTTGTCCATGTTCTCCTTGATGAGGTGCATCGGGATATGGCCCGGCCCCTCGTTCATGACCTGGCAATCCATTTCCCAGGCGATCTTCGTCAATTCGCCCTGCGTGCGCAATTCGGCGAACTGGGCCTCGTCGTTGGCGTCGGCTATCGAACCTGGGCGCAAGCCGTCACCCAGGCTGAAACTGACATCATAGGCGCGCATGATCTCGCAGATCTCGCGGAAATGGGTGTAAAGGAAACTCTCGCAATGATGCGCCAGGCACCATTTGGCCATGATCGATCCGCCGCGAGACACGATGCCCGTCACGCGCCGGGCCGTGAGCGGCACATAGCGGAGGAGCACGCCGGCATGGACGGTAAAATAATCCACGCCCTGTTCGCATTGCTCGATGAGCGTGTCCCGGTAGCTCTCCCACGTCAATTCCTCGGCCTTGCCCCCGACCTTCTCCAGCGCCTGGTAGATCGGCACGGTGCCAATGGGCACCGGCGAATTGCGGAGGATCCATTCGCGCGTTTCGTGGATGTTCTTGCCGGTGGACAAATCCATCACCGTGTCCGCACCCCACTTGGTTGCCCACCGCATCTTCTCGACCTCCTCCTCGATGCTGGACGCCACGGCGCTGTTGCCAATATTGGCGTTAATCTTCACCAGGAAATTGCGTCCGATAATCATCGGCTCGCTCTCAGGATGATTAATGTTGGCCGGGATGATGGCCCGCCCGCGCGCCACTTCGTCCCGCACAAATTCCGGAGTGATGTGCCCGGGAATACGCGCGCCGAAGGACTCTCCGCCGAGGTCCCTATGCCCATTGCCATTATCACGCGCACCAGCCTGATCGCGCCCGAAGTTCTCGCGGATGGCGATATACTCCATCTCCGGCGTAACAATGCCCTCGCGCGCATAATAAAGCTGCGTCACAGCCCGGCCCGGCTTGGCCCGGAGGGGATTGCGCCTGAGAGTGGGAGGAATTATGGTCTCGTCTGCGTTTGCCGCGCTTCCATGAGGCGCGCCCGTGTCCGTCTCGCGGACCTCCACGTCCCCTCGCCCCAGTATCCAGTCCCGTCGGAGCGGGGGCAATCCCTCCTCGACCTTCCCAACAAAATCCGGGGCGCCCCATGGGCCCGAGCAGTCGTAAAGCCGAACCGGTTCATTGTGTTCGAGCCTGCCGCCCGGCGCCCTTGCGGCGCCAAGCTGGACCTCGCGCAGAGCGACTCGAACCGAGGGATGCCTCTGACCGGTCACATACACCCGCTTGGAGTTGGGCAACGGCTCGCTGCTCTGCGGCTCAAAAGAACTTCGACTTGCTATCATGATTGAAACAAATGTTCGCTGATTCGGTTGTTCACGACTGCCGGGCACACGGGTGGAGAGAACCAACGGGTTTCCCTTCGCCAGCATTACCTGGAGCAGGTTCAACGGGTCTGCCTCGAAGCAATTCCCGAGGCACTCTCAGCCTTTGCGCCGGGCCAACCCCGGCAACAGTTCGGCTCCCCCTGTGAAACAACCAAACCCTAGGCCCAACTCCCAAACCGGTCAAGCGTTGCGCACGCCCTCCCCAAACGAGGCACATCCCACCGCCAGCGCCCCATCTCTGTCGGACAAACTCGAACTGAGCCGTTTCAACGGCTTCCCGCCCCTGTCCGAATCCCGCGTGTTTCCATTTAGTGGCATGAAACCTGAAGAAGCGAGTTTGGGGTCTGACGATCTGGCACATCACCGGCTGAACGCGGCAGAGTGGACGTGCAACAGGGATTCAAGAGTCCGGCTCTGGCGTAAGAACCCTTACGGAATGGTCACGACTCCCAGCAGAGTAGCGACTCGTTTCAAGGCGCGGCGCACGTTCATTGAACGCGCCCTGATTCGCTGGCGGTGCTCAGTTCCTTGGGGCCGCCTCGGCGAGCAGCCAGGATCCCCGCCACCAGGCCCTCCATCGTGTGTTCCTTGGCCTCCAGCGCGGGCTGGAGACCGAGGGCCAGGATTGCTTTGGAAGTCTCAGGGCCAATCGAGGCCAGCTTCATGCCAGGGAATTTGGCAACGAGGGCCGGCAGATTGAAGCGGGCGTGGAAATGTTCCACCGTTGAGCCACTGGTAAAAGTGACCCACTCGGCGCCTGTCTCCAGGAGCCGGGCGGCGACGCCAGCCCGATCTTCGCTCTCGGCGACGGTGCGATAGCAGGCAATGTCATCGACGATGGCGCCAAGGGCTTCGAGGGCCTTGGGCAATTCCGGATTCGCTACTTCGGCGCGCAGCAGACAAATCTTCAGGTTTTCGATGCTTTCATATTCGGCAAAGGCCTCGGCGAGGCTTGCGGCCACCGCCTCATCGGGCATTAGATCGACCTGGAGATGTAATTGCTTGAGCTTATTCGCGGTGGCGGGGCCAACGGCGGCGATGCGGGCGCCGCCCAGGTCGCGCATGTCATGGAACTGTTTGAAGAAGTACTCGAAGAACTTGGCGACCCCGTTAGGGCTGGTGAAGACCAGCCAATCGTAAGAGTTGAGGCTCAGCAAGGCATCCACGACATCCTGCGGATCAGTGGGCCGGTCGATGCGGATAGTTGGGATTTCAATGACTTCAGCGCCCAGCTCGCGCAGCGATTGGCAGAGGGTCGGCGCCTGCTCTCGCGCGCGCGTGACAACGATGCGTTGACCGAAGAGGGGCCGTTGCTCATACCAGTTGAGCTTGTTCCGCAGCTTTACCACATCCCCAATGACAGCAACGGTGGGTGGGCCGAGTTTTTCATTTTCGGCGACCTGCCGGATCGTGGCCAGCGTCCCTTCGATGGACTTTTGCCGGGCGGTGGTGCCCCAGCGCACCATGGCCGCGGGCGTCGAGGGCGGCATGCCGTGCTCAATCAGCGTGCGGGCGATGTCCCCGATGCGGTCGGTGCCCATCATGATGACCTTTGTCCCCGGCGTCTTGGCGACCTGTTCCCAATCGATGGTCGAGGCTTCCTTGCCGGGGTCCTCGTGGCCGGTGATCAGAGTGAGCCTGGAGCAAAAGCCGCGATGGGTTAGCGGCACCCCTGCGTAATTCGGCACCGCCACAAACGATGAGACACCGGGCACCACTTCGAAACCGACACCCGCCTCTGCTAATTGCTCCGCCTCCTCACCGCCTCTCCCAAAGACATAGGGGTCGCCCCCTTTGAGCCGCACGACGGTCTTGCCGCCGCGCGCCTTCTGAATGAGGAGCCGGTTCAATTCGGCTTGGGGAATGGTGTGATCGCCGCCGCGCTTGCCGCCATAAATGATCTCGGCTGAGGCAGGGGCTAGCGTCAACAGGTCGGGGTTAACCAGCGCGTCATAGACGACCACGTCGGCGCGCCGCAGCAATTCCGCCCCCCGCAAAGTCAACAGCCCGGCGTCTCCAGGACCAGCGCCGACCAAATATACCATCCCTTCGGCGTTCATCGTCATTCAGGTCTTGATCTCGGCGGCAATCTGCTGCCCCAGGAGGGCCGCTTCGCGAATCGGCTTTCGGGCTTCGGCTCGCCGCAAGGCGCCGGTGACAAACGAAAGGGCGCGGATATAAATCTCCTCGTTCCTGATTTCCGCGTAAGCGGCCACCGGGCTCTGGCACCCCCCGCCCATCGCCGCCAAAAAGGCGCGCTCGGCCGTAACGCATTGCCGCGTATTGAAATCGTTGAGCCGCTCGCAAATGGCGGCAATGCGCTCGTCCCGCTGACGGATTTCGATGCCGACCGCCCCTTGGCCCACACAGGGCAGCATGATTTCCGGTTCGAGGATGGTGGCCAGCAATCCATTGGGAACACCGTCCCCCACAAGCCGGCCCTCCGGCGTGATAGCGAAGTGGAGTCGGCTCAAGCCGGCCAGGGCCAGGATGGTTGCGTCCAGTTCAGCCCTCTGGGCCAGCTTTTGGAGCCGGGTGGCGACATTGCCGCGGATGTCCGGGGTCCTCAATTCGGGATTGCACGCGAGCAATTGAGCCTTCCGCCGCGTGCTGCTGGTGGCTACGACGGCGCCTGAGGGGAGGCCTTCGATGCCAAGCTCGGCTCCGAAGCCGCGTCCTGGAGAGTGGTTTGAAGGCCCACCCTCGCCTTCCTTCCGGGCTTCGGCGCCATGGGGCCCTTTTCCATGCCGGTAGATCAGGACATCGCGGACGTCGGCCCGCCTTCCAACCGCGCCGAGCATAAGGCCATCGGGCAGCATGGTGGGCAGGTCTTTGAGGCTGTGCACAGCCAAATCGGCTTCATTCTTGAGCAATGCGACCTCGAGTTCCTTGGTGAACAGGCCCTTGGGAAGGTTTTGGCCTTCCTGAGCCAGGGACGCGGTTTGGAGTTTGTCCCCGGTAGTCTTGAGGATGCGGAGTTCGAAATGCAGTTCAGGGAAAGCGGCGCGGCACTGAGCCAGGACCTGGTTGGCCTGGGCAAGGGCAAGCGCGCTTCCTCGAGTGGCGATGGAGATAGTCTTGGATGGCGAAGACATGGTTCAACTCTTGAGGCCCTCAGGCCCAAGCGCCGCCTTGGGACCCGCGCCAAAGTGCCCGGCTCCCAAGGCACTGGGCGTGAGTGGGCTTAGATGAAGGCCCCGGTTCAGGGCATGAGCGGATTGACTGGCGCTCTGCTCTCCGGAACCCGCTCCTACATTAGGCCAGTGAGCAGTCCCGATCAAGGCTTGAACCTTTTCCCGAATGATGTTCTGGCACACGAAGACCTCCTCTTGGCGTTGCTTGAGGTAGCCATCGGCGATGAGCTTGAGATCATCGATATTAAACAAATAGACGCTCTCCACAAAGTTTACGTCTGAGTTGATGTTCCGGGGCACCGCGATATCGATGAGAAGCAAAGGCCGGCTTCTGCGCAACTTCATGACCGGTTCCAGCACCGCACGGTCCAGGAGAAAATGCGGGGCGGAGGTACTGGTAATGGCAATGTCAATCCGCGCGAATTCGGACGCCCAGCTCTCGAAGGGGATGGCCACTCCGCCCAAAGCCCCGGCGAGCGCAACCGCGCGCTCATAAGTGCGATTAGAGACAAGCAGGCGCCGCGCGCCGCGGGAGAGCAGCGCCCGAGCGGTCTTTTCGCTTGTATCCCCTGCTCCGATAATCATCACGTCCCGCTCGGCGAGGTGGGTGAAGATCTTCTCGGCCAGCTCGACAGCCACCGAACCCACCGAGATGCTGCCTCGCTGGATATGAGTCTTGGTGCGAATGTGCTTGGCGACATTGAAAGCGCGTTGAAAGGCCTTATTCAACCGGTTGCCGGTGTGGCCCTGCTGGAGGGCAAGGTCGTAGGCCTTTTTGAGCTGGCCCAGGATTTCGGTTTCGCCCAGAACCATGGAGTCCAGGCCGCAGGCAACGCTAAACAGGTGCTCAAGACTCTCCGGCTCGGCGAGGGCGTAGATCTCCTCTGCGAGAGGCTCATGGTAACGGTGCCAGGAAGTCAGAAAGGCCCGCAGTTTGTCAATCGCCACGCCCTCATCCAGACGGGTCGCGGCGTAGAGCTCGACCCGGTTGCAGGTGGAGAGGATGACCGCTTCATCCGCAATACCGCAGTCGCGCAATGCCCGAAGAGCCGCCGGCACACATGTATCGGCGAAGGCGAATCGCTCCCGCACGGTCACGGGCGAGGTATGATGGCTCAGGCCAAGAACGACGATGGGCATGCCGTTAGAATGGGCGAACTCTCACGGGTTATGAAGCGGAGACAACAGGTTGCTGCCCCAAAAGGTCAGCAGCACAAAGACAAATATCCCGATGGCGCCAAGCGCAAACCGGCGCCCTCCCTGGGCAAACTTCCAGCGCATCACGATCAGTCCCAAGTAGATGAGCCAGACCAGAACCGACCAGACAATCTTTGGGTCGCCTCGGTACACCTGCGGATGTCTTACTTGCATCAGGCCAAAGGCCCCAATGACCAAACCGATCGTGAGCAGAATAAAACCGGTGATGAGCAACCGCCCAACTGCCGCCTCAAGCCGTTGGATTGGCGGCATGAGGGAAAAGACGGCCTGCAACTTGTGAAATTTCAGGTTGCGCTCCTGCATCACATACATCATGGCGGCGATAAAGCTAAGGCCAAAGGCCCCGTATGCCAGCGCCATGAACGCCGCATGGAAGCTGGTGAGAGGCTCCGGCACGTCCGGCCGGGTTCCATGCACCAGGTCCAGGCCCGGCATGAGCGCGAATACCCCCATGCAAAAAAGCACCGGCGAGGTGAACGCACCCAGAAAACGGAGCCGGGACCAGATGCCCATCAGCAGGTAAAGCCCCACAATGGTCCACATGACGAAGATCGTGGCCTCATACAAGTCGGTGATGGGACACTGGTTGAGCCGGAACCCACGCAGGAGCATCGCGGCGGTGTGAAAACCAAAGCCGGCCAACAACAGGAAGTAATTGACGTGGTTATCCTTCTGGAATCCCTTGCGCCATAGGAAAACCGAATAGACCATGCTCAACCCATACAGGAGCACGGCCAGAAGGAATACATGACGATCCGTAAACCAATCCACCCTGACAGATTAGCCTGTGGCGGCAGGGCCAGCAAGCCCAATCGCGGACGCCGTCACAAAAGATTCCGCTGCGTCAGGCCGTGGCCCGGCTGCGAGGGGGCGGCTTCACCAGCCTGCGTTTGGAAGCAGCTTGGCGTCGCTGGAGCTGCTTAACGAGCGCGGGCAGAGTATTGCCCGCTTTGGCAAAAACTTGCGCGCGCGACTTGCGGACCTCTTCCACGATCGGATCCCTGAGTTTGCTCATGTTCCCATCAGTTCCTCTGGCGTGCAGATCGTCGGGCACCGGTATCCCTCGACCGCCAGCGCCGCGATTAACCCGCCGATTCCCCTCTCGTTATTGGTGTTGCCTGCAGCCTTCAAACTCCGCTATATTAGAGCTCATGGACAGTGTGATTCTGGCAAACGAGGCGCTCAAGCTGTCAGCATGGGAGCGGGCTAAGCTTATCGACACGCTCTGGCAGAGCCTCGACCCTGCGGAGCAAGCTGCCGTTGACTAAGCTTGGCTAAGCGAGTCTCGCGAGAGGCTGCGCGCGTTTCATGAAGGCAAGATCGAGGCCCGCGATGGCGAGCACGCGCTTCGCGAAATCGAGGCCGGCTTGCACCGATGACCTACCGACTGCTCCCGCCGGCGTTTCACGAGCTTCGCAAGGCAGCCGCTTATTACGAAGACAATGCCTCGGGCTTGGGATTCGAGTTCATCGCCGATGTCCGCGCGGCGGTCCGCCGTGTGCTGGCGAACCCGGAAGCCTGGCAAGCGCTCGACAAAGACTTTCGCCGGTGCCGCACCATCGTTTTCCTTACGGCTTGATTTACACAATAGAGGGCGATCACGTTCTAATCGTGTCCATCATGCATTTGCACCGCCACCCTGACTCCTGGCGCCGAAACCTCTGAGAGGGGCCACGTAGGATGCACCCGAGGCGGCGGCCCCGCCTCGCTGCGGCGCTGCCGGTCGTGTTTGAACAGGCGAAGATGTCTCAGGACGGCCATCGAGCGCCTTCGGGAATAC
>JBJKSV010000180.1:0-3847 GCA_046703605.1 Limisphaerales bacterium | reverse complement strand
GTGGGCGGCTCCGTTGGAGGGCATCAGGCCTTGACCTGGGCGACCCGCTACCCTGAGGCCATGCGCGGCCTGGTAGCTTTGGCCACCTCGCCCCGGCTCACCAGCCAGGCCCTGGCCTTCGACGTAGTCGGGCGCAACGCCATTTTGCGTGATCCCTCTTTTCATAACGGCCAGTACTACGACCGTCCGACCGGGCCCCGGGTTGGGCTGGCCTTAGCCAGAATGATCGGCCACATCACCTACCTCTCGCGCGAGGCAATGACCCGCAAATTCGAGGCGGACCGGCTCAAGCCTCGCGATGTCGCTATTGAATTCGAGAAGCGCTTTTCGGTCGGCTCTTATCTGGGCTACCAGGGCGCCAAGTTTGTCGAACGCTTTGACGCCAACAGTTATGTCACCCTTTCCCTGGCGATGGACCTGTTCGACCTGGGCGCAACGCCCGCCGAACGGGCCGCCAGCTTTCGGAATTGCCAGTGCCGCTGGCTGGTCCTGAGCTTTTCCAGCGACTGGCTCTTTCCCCCCGACCAGTCGCGCGACATCGTCAATGCCCTGATTGCCAACAACGCCTCCGTCTCCTATTGCAATGTCCAGAGCGGGTGCGGACACGACGCATTCCTCCTCCCGGACGACTTGGACCGTTATGGAGAAATGGTTCGCGGCTTCCTCGATAGCCTCGCGCCCGGTTCGGCCCCCGCTGGGACCTTCAAGGAGGAAATCCATGGCCCTACCAGCATCTTCCATCAGCATCGGCTCGATTACGACCGAATTCTGGAATTGGTTCCTCCCGGAACACGCGTGCTCGACCTTGGCTGCGGTTCAGGCGGCCTGCTGGCCGAGTTGCGCTCTTCGGACCACCGGCGGCTCGTAGGCGTGGAACTTGACGAGCGACAGATCCTCGGCTGCATCCGCCGCGGCATCGACGTGGTTCAAGCCGACTTGAACCGGGGCCTCGGCTCGTTTGCTGCGGGCCAGTTCGATTGCGTCCTCCTTTCCCGGACGCTCCAGGCGGTTTTTGACGTGGAGGGCCTCGTCAACGAGATGCTGCGCGTCGGGCGCACCTGCATCGTCAGCATTCCCAATTTCGCCTACCACCGGCTTCGCGATATGCTGGCCAAGGAAGGCCGCGCCCCCAAGGCCCCCGGCGTCCTCCATAACGAGTGGTACAACTCGCCCAATATTCGGTTCTTTACCATCGCGGATTTCGAAGATTTCTGCCGCCAGAAAAACCTCCGCGTGCATCGCCGCATCGCCCTGGACACCGAGGCCGGAAAGGAAATCTTCGATGACCCTAACCTCAACGCCGACCTGGCTATTTTCGTCCTGGGCCGCGGAGACAGCTTGGCCGACCAATGAGCGATGAATCCGGCTGAACAAAGACCCAACTCTGCGGCGCGAAATCGAAAGCGGCGGTCCGCGCCGCACTCCAAGAGCTGGCGCCCAATTCAGACGGGCCTTTCGAGCCTCCGCCGGGTCTTGGAGTGCGGTGGCGGAGCGCAGCGCCGACACCGCTTTCCCCGGCGCGGACCCTCGGCGGGTCGTAATGTTCTCCAATCGCAAATCGCAAATCGCAAATCGCAAATCGCAAATCCCGGTCATGTGGCCTGACTCACGCCCCGGAGCACCCTGCGCACCCCCGTAAGCCAATGTCTTCCTACCGAGCCTGGTTTCAATGTATCAATCACGATTGTGGGGCGACTTATCTCCTCAATGCCATTCTCTATCAATGCCAGCAGTGCGGTTCTCTGCTGGAGGTCCAGCACGACCTGGCGGCGCTATCCGCGCGCAGCGCGGCCGCCTGGATGCGCCTATTCGAGAACCGCTACAAGACCAATGAATGGCCCTACGGTTCAGGTGTTTGGGGCAAAAAAGAGTGGGTACTGCCGGAGATTAGCGACCAGAATGTCGTGTCGCTCTACGAGGGAGGCACAAACCTGTTTTGGGCCGAACGTCTTGGGAAGGTCATTGGCCTGAGCGACCTCTGGGTCAAGCTCTGCGGCAATACCCACAGCGGCAGCTTCAAAGACCTCGGCATGACCGTCCTGGTCTCCCAGGTGAAACAAATGATCGCGGAAGGGGCGCCCATCAAGGCGGTCGCCTGCGCCTCTACCGGCGACACCTCCGCCGCCTTGTCCACCTACTGCGCCGCCGCAGGCATTCCCTCCATTGTCCTGCTCCCCCGCGGCAAGATCTCCCTCGCCCAGCTTATCCAACCGGTGTCCAACGGCGCCCTCGTCCTTTCTCTGGATACCGACTTTGACGGCTGCATGCGCCTGGTGCAGGAAATCACCAAAGACCCGACTCTTTATCTCGCCAACTCGATGAACTCGCTCCGCGTCGAAGGCCAGAAGACGGTTGGCATCGAGATCGTCCAGCAGTTCGACTGGGAGGCCCCGGACGTCATCATCATCCCGGGGGGCAACCTCGGCAATGTCTCCGCCCTGGGCCAGGGCCTGCTCATGATGAGCCAACTTGGCCTCATCGCCAAACTCCCCCGCATCGTTGTCGCCCAGGCCGAGCGGGCCAATCCTCTCTACCGCTCTTACCTCCGCAATTTCGAAACGTTCGAGCCAATCCAGGCCCAAAGAACGCTGGCCAGCGCCATTCAGATTGGCAACCCCGTCAGCTTTCAAAAGGCCGTTCGCACCCTCCGGCAATTCAGCGGCATCGTCGAACAAGCCACCGAAGAGGAATTGGCCGATGCCGCCGCCATGGGCGATCGCACCGGCATGTTTAACTGTCCGCACACGGGGGTGGCGCTGGCGGTACTCATCAAACTTTTGAGAACCGGCAAGATCGACAAAGCAGAGCGTGTGGTCATCATCTCCACGGCCCATGGCCTCAAATTCGTCGAAATGAAGGTGAAATACCATCAGAGCGAGTTGGAATTCCCCTGCCGTTATGCCAACCACCCCATCGAGCTGCCCGCGCGCCTGGATGCCATCAAGGACGCCCTTGCGAAGATGCACCCCAACACCCCCGCCGGTACCGGGTCCTCGTAGCGGGGCGCGGTGGGACAGCGGACGGTCAACCTCGGAAGTCGCGCTGAGGTGAGTTCCTGCCACATGGACCTGTTTTGGAGAAAGCCTCGCGGCGGTTCTACTTTGCTTTGACCGTCCAACCCTGCTTCACCGCCAGGTCGCCGGCGTAGGATGCGCGGCTGCGGTCGTCCTGCACCGACATGAGGGTCAGCTCACCCACGAGTTTTTCATCGGTGAAAACCACGTTGCCCTTATCGTCTTTGACGTCGGTTGTCTGGTACAGATTCAGCTTGTCGCCCTCCTTGAAGCCTTCCTTGCCGCCGAGCGAGATGATGATGGCGTCCTTGCCCGCGACGGCGAGAACCTTGCCCGGCCTGTGGCGCAGGGCTTCGGTGGCGGCGTCAGCCTTGGCCTCCAGCCGCGCCTTCTGTTTCACGCGGCCGGAGACTGGCAAGGTCGTGGCCTGCACCTCGGCGACGATTTGCGCCAGCGTCTTCTGAGTCGCGTGGCCGAGCGCGCTGTCCATGAATTCCTGATTGCCCGCGCTGATGTTGCCGCCGTGGCCTTCGACATTCGCGCCGAGGTCGAAACCGCCGCCGCGTTGCTGGGCGGATGCCGAGCCGGTCTTGACGATTCTGCGTGTGGCTACATCCACCAGCCGCCAGTCGATGCGCACATCGGCCACCGTTTGATGCAGGCCCAAATTGCCGAAGGCCTGCGGCACGAATCCGCCAAGGCCGACGTGCGAGGTCTTGTTCCCGAAGGCTGTCACCTTGGCCGTGAACATGAAATCCGCCGCCGCGAATCCGCCCTTATCCACCTTCTGCGTGGCATCTACCCAGCCGTCGGCACCCATCTGGATCTCCTTC
>JBJKSV010000179.1:0-11498 GCA_046703605.1 Limisphaerales bacterium | reverse complement strand
TCATTACATCGAACGAGGTCACTCGCATGCGCACGATTGCCTGATCTGCATCGGCACGCAGTCCCTGCTCAACGACACGAAGCGAATGCGCTACGCCCAGGAGCAGTTCTATCTCCGCTCGGCGGAGGAAATGAGCGAGCGGTTCACCGAGGTTCCCCAAGCGGTGCAAAACACGCTCGAAGTGGCCGAGAAATGCAACCTGGAAATCGAATTTGGCAAGCTGCACTACCCGGTGTTCGATCCGCCCGACAACATCTCGCGGGAGGTCTATTTGCGGCAGCGGCTTGCGGAGGGCCTGGTGGGCCGCTACGGCATCCACACACACCTCCAAGGCCAGGAGTTCATTATCGAGGGCGTGGACGATCCGGCGCGCCTTCCGACCTATAGCGCCGGAGGCGCCGGCACGCGGCAAACCGCGCCGGGCAACGCTTCGCCGACGGGCAATGGCGGGAACCGTAATGGAGAGGGCATGGTTGGGCGCCCCTCCAGCGCAGGAGAGGCCGAGGCCGCGGAAGCGGTGAAGGCGATTCTGGACCGGCTGCAGCACGAGCTCGAGGTCATCGACAAGACGGGGTTCGTCAGCTATTTCCTTATCGTGGGCGATTTCGTCCAGCGCGGCCACGAGATGGGCATCGCCTGTGTGGCGCGCGGGTCCGCCGCCGGTTCCATCGTGACTTACTTGCTGGGTATCTCGAATGTGGATCCCATTCGCTACGGCTTGCTATTCGAACGGTTCCTGAATCCGGAACGCGTCAACCCGCCTGATATTGACATCGACTTTGCCGACGACCGCCGCGCGGACGTCATTGAATACGTGCGCAAGAAGTATGGACGGGATGCTGTCGCGCAGATCACCACCTTCGGCACGATGGGCGCCAAATCGGTGGTACGCGATGTCGGCCGGGTCATGGGACTGAGCTATGGGGACTGTGATCGGCTGGCCAAGATGGTCCCTGCCGACCTGAAGATGAGCCTTGAAAAGGCGCTCAAACAATCGCCTGAACTTAAGCAGGCCTACGAAACCGAAGAGGCCACGCGGGAGCTTATCGACACGGCGTTCGTTCTCGAGGACCTCACCCGCAACGCCTCAGTCCACGCGGCCGGCGTTGTTATTGGCGATCAGCCGCTGGTCAATCTCCTCCCGCTCAAGCAGGACGAAAACGGGGCTGTGGTCACCCAATACGCGATGGGGCCGGTGGGCGACCTGGGCTTGTTGAAGATGGACTTTTTGGGGCTGAAAACTCTGACCGTCATCCGCAACGCCTGCGAGATGGTCAAGCAGGCCCACGGGATTGAGGTGCCGATTGACAACCTGCCGCTCGACGACGCCAAAACCTACGACCTGCTCAACAAGGCCAACACCCTGGGCGTGTTCCAGCTTGAATCCGGGGGCATGCGCGATTTGTGCCGCAAGTTCCAGATCAGCTCCGTCGAACACATCACCGCGCTGATCGCCCTCTACCGCCCAGGGCCGATGGAGCTGATTCCCGAGTTCATCGCGCGCCGCCACGGGCAGGTCAAGATCGAATACGAACATCCACTCCTGGAGCCAATCTGCCGGGAAACCTACGGCATCATGGTCTATCAGGAACAGGTGATGCAAGCGGCCCAGGTCCTCGCCGGCTATACGCTGGGGGGCGCCGACCTTCTCCGCCGGGCCATGGGCAAGAAGAAGGTCGAGGAAATGGCCAAACACCGCGATCTCTTTGTCAAAGGGGCGGCAAAGGTGAACAACATCCCCGCCGCAAAGGCGAACCAGATCTTTAGCCTGCTCGAAAAATTCGCCGGGTATGGCTTCAACAAGTCGCACGCCGCAGCCTACGCGATTGTGGCCTATCAGACCGCCTATCTGAAGGCCAATTACCCCGTCGAGTTCTTCTGCGCCATGATGACCAACGACATGGCTGACACCGCCAAGCTCAGCGAGTACATTGCCGAGGCGCGCGCCATGGGCATTGAAGTCCTGCCCCCGGACATCAACGAGAGCCAGGTCTATTTTGCGCCCAGCCCGGCAAAACCCTCCACCCAAACACGGGAGAGGGCGGAGAGTCCTCAGGGACCGCCCGCAGAGCCAAAGCTGGGAGCCATCCGCTTCGGCCTGGCCGCCATCAAGGGGGTTGGAGAGGTCGCCGTCCAGGCAATTCTCAAGGCTCGAGAGGGGGCTGGCCGCTTCGAATCGCTTGCGGAGATCTGCGAACGGGTCGATGGCCGCTCGGCCAATCGCAAGGTCTTGGAAGGGCTGATTAAGTGTGGGGCCTGCGATTGCCTGGGCGAGACACGCGCCACGCTCTTCGCCGCGATTGACCGCACCCTGGCGCGCGCCGCCAGCATCATCGCCGACCGCGAGCAGGGTCAGAGCTCGCTCTTCAGCCGGTTGGAGGATAACGGCGCCGCAACCCTTGACCCCGTTGTCCGGCTGCCGGAATGGCCCGAACATGAAATGCTTTCCCAGGAGAAAGAGTTGCTGGGCTTTTACGTCACGGGTCATCCCCTGACGCCTTTCGCATCCATCCTCGAAAAATATTCCCTCACCACTACCAAGACCCTCGCCGAACTGCCAAACCGCTCCATGACACGCATCGGCGGGATGATCTCCGCCGTCCAGAGCGGCATCTCCAAGAGAAGCGGAAAACCGTACTGCCTGGCCACGCTCGAAGACCTGGAAGGCTCGGTTCAAGTGCTCTGCCTCAACGACACCTACGACAAATACCGGGCCCTGCTGACGGTTAACACCGCAGTCCTGGTCGTCGGCGAGGTCAGTACAGGCGACGACAAACCGAAGCTCTTCCCCCAGGAAATCATGCCCCTGGAGCAGGCGCCCTCGCGGTTTACGCGCCAGGTCCATTTCCGGCTCCAAACCGCCCACCTGGGGCCGGAGAGCGTGGAATCTGTCCGCGATTTGATCAGCGGTTTTAGAGGCAAATGCCCCCTCTTTCTCTGCTTCCTGCGTCCCGCGGGCGAAGTCGTTTTTGTTGAAACCAGCGAGCGATTCGCCGTTGCCCCCTCGCGAGAACTCCAGCAGGCCGTTGACGACCGCTTTGGCGAAGGGACCTATTATCCCAAAGTCGATACCACCGTCCCTGAGCGTGCCCAACGCCGCTGGGAACAAAAGTCGGACTGAGAGCCTGTTTTGGGCGGGAGTTGGCAGGCGGGTCACGCGGTGCGCGCCATCGTGTGCTACCAACTTCTGGGGACGGTGCGCACGGAGTGACGCGCCCGACCAGGCCAGGCCCTTCGTGGTGGTCCCGTCAAGATGCGCCGCACTCCTCCTGTTGAAGGGTTTAAGGGTTGCACTGGGCGTGATACATCTGATAACTACAGCTTGTTATGGCCGACGAACATCACGATCCGGTCAATGAGTTCGAGCGAGAGCCGGTGCCTGGCAAGGCGCAGTTAGGATTTAAGAGCTTCGTCGGCCAATACGCCGGGGAGCACACGGCGGGCACCGAACTGATGATTGGGCCGCTGTTTGTCGCCTCGGGGGTCAGTGCGTTCAGCCTCATCTTCGGCTTGTTGGCAGGCAACCTGCTGGCGGTTCTGAGCTGGAGGTTTCTGACCGCGCCCATCGCCACCCGCGCGCGGCTGACCCTCTACTACCAGCTCGAGAAGATTTGCGGACGGAACCTCGTCACGCTTTACAACCTGGCCAATGGCGTCATGTTCTGCTTTTTGGCCGGGGCGATGGTAACCGTGTCGGCGACGGCGGTGGGCGTGTGGTTCCACTTCCCGATGCCGGGCCTGAATGACCTTTACCCCAACAGCGTGGGCTGGGTGATAGCGGTGCTGGTGGTGGGGGCGCTGATAGCGGTGGTGGCGGCCTACGGTTACAGTTTCGTGGCGCGCATCGCCAATTACGCGGCGCCCTGGATGGTGCTGGTATTCATCGCTTTCGGGCTGGTGGGTTTCAAAGAATTCCTGGTTCTCACCCACACGCAGGTCCATTCGCCGGGCGATGTGTGGACGCTCTGCAAAACGGCCATCTGGAAGGGCGGCGCTCCGCTCCCGGGCCAGGTCAAATTCACCTTCTGGCATATCATGTTCTTTGCCTGGTTCTGCAACATGGCCATGCACATCGGCATGTCCGACCTGTCGGTGTTCCGCTACGCCCGAAAATCGTGGCACGGGGTGGCCTCCGGCGCGGGGATGTATCTTGGCCATTTTCTGGCGTGGATTGCCGCCTCCATTCTCTACGCGCTTCAACTCCAAATGGACCCGAAGAACACGGCCGTTTTGCCGGGCCCATTGGCCAACAGCGCCTGCGGCATCGCGGGTTTGCTTTGTGTCATCGTGGCCGGCTGGACGACCGCCAACCCGACCATCTACCGCGCCGGGCTGGCCTTCCAGGCAGTATTTCCCAAATCCTCGCGTTACAAGGTGACCCTGGTGACCGGCATGATCGCCGCCGTCGCTGGGATGTTCCCGGCCATTGCGATGCGCCTGCTGGACTTCGTAGCCCTCTACGGCATGATTCTCATGCCCATGGGCGCCGTTATTTTCGTGGACTTCTGGCTGGCCAAAAGACTCAAGTTCCGGGCCTGCTACGCTGAGCAGAGCGGCGTCCGGTTTAACTGGGCCGCGGGGCTGGCCTGGCTGCTGACGATAGGTTTCTGTTTGTGGCTCATTGCTATTTTCGGACGGTCTTCGATGTGGTTTGTGAGCCTGCCGGGGTGGTTTGTGGCCGCGCTGCTCTATGTCGTCCTGAGCAAGGTCTATCAGAAGAAGGCCGTTGAGGCGGCAGCAGCCTGACAGTCATATAGTGAGACTATGAAACGCGTTATTCCGGTCTTTTCGGCGCTCGCCTTGGCGGGCACGATTATTCCTTCACTCGGTTTCCTCTTCGGCAACCTGGCCCTGGAAGAAGTCAAACTGTGGATGCTCGTTTCGACGGCGGTATGGTTCGTCTCGGTGCCGTTCTGGATGGGGCGGGAGGCATCCGAAGACGGGCGGGGTTAAGAGGTTGAGAGAAGGGAAGCCAGGTGGCCGGTGAGGCTGGCGGCCATCTTAGCGCACGATCAAATGCCGCTTCTCGAGGATCGAGCCGTCCGCGAAGGCGAGTTGAGCCAGCGCCTTGTAATAATCGACCAGGGCCTGGATCTGAGCCGTGCGCGCCTCGATCAGCGTTTGCTGCAACTGGAGCACGACGAAACTCGTTGAGAGGCCGTTAGCCAGTTTCTTTTCCTCGGCTGCCAGGGCCGCTTCGGCATACCCGCTGGCCTTACGCGTCGAGCCAACCTGCGTGAAGCGCGACTGGACCCGGTTGGCCCAATCGGCGACCTGGACCAGAACGGCTTGCTCGGCCTTTCGAAGCTGGAGCTCGGCGATGTGCCGGTCGGCCCGGCTGGCGTGGTAGCTGTTGCGCTCCTTGAGGTTGCTGAGCGGAAAACTCAGCACGACTCCGTAGTAGTACTCCGGGTTGCTGAAGTTCCAGGCGTCATTTGCCGCGCTGGAAAGCTCCGGCTCATCGGCAAGGCTGCCGTAGCGGCCCACCAGGTCCAGCGCGGGAAAGAGTTGATTGAAGCCGAAGCGAACGGCGACCGCGCTCTTTTCAACGGCCAATCGGGCTTGGGCGAGGTCGGGCCGGTTTTTCATGGCGGAATCGAAGCTTTCAGAGCGGTCGATACTGGGCGGGATTGGAAGCAGCGTGTCGGCGGGCGCCAGTCGCGTATCGACCCATCCCCTGAAATTGTCGGTCAGGATGGATTTGAAGGCATTTTCCTGCGCGGCATAGGACTCCTGGGCCGCGGCCAGGGCCGTGAGCGTATTTTGCAATTGGGTCTGGGCCTGGTCCAAATCCAGCGGCGGCAGGTCGCCGACAGCAACGCGGCGGCGGGTCTCAGTGACGAACTGCTGCCGTAGTTCGAGGGCCTTCTGCTGCACGGAAATTCTCCCGCGCCCCGCGATGAGGTCATAATAGCCGGTTTCGACCGCCAGGACCGTTTTCATGATCTCCAACTGCAAGGCCTGGTGGGCGATTTGCAGGTCCTTGGCTCGGATGAGCAGGGTAGCGCGGTTGGAATCGATCCAGAAATCCTTCAAGAGGTGCTGCCGGAGGTCGATGCGGGTATCGGCGAAATAGTTGTTGGTGTCGCGAATCCCGCCGGGGAAGTCCGAGGCGTGTTCCGGGTCGAGCCTGAAGTCGGTGCGCGCCTGCTCGCTGCCCGCCCGCGCGCCGACATCGTAACTCAGCCCGAAGGGCAATTGTCCACTGAGGGAGGCGCCGCCTTTCTCGGTTTGAAGCTGGTAAGGCTGGTCCGGGTTGAACTTGTGGAGAGAAAAGTCACCCGGCTGGGAGACAAAACCGCTTCCGCCCTGAAACGAAAGGACGGGGTCATAGGCGCCGTAAGCCCCACGGAGGTCATACTGGGCGATATCGGTCGAGAGATGCTGGATTTGGAGGTCGAGGTTGTGTTTGAGTGCCAACTCGATGCATTGCTGCAGGGTGAGGGAACGCACAGGGGCATTCGAACCCGCCTCGTCACTTTGGCCAGGGGCCGAAACCACTCCGCCGAGCATCAATGCCAACAGAATCGCCGCACGCATGAGCGGCGATTCTCTGAGGCCCGCCCTCTGGCGTCAACTCAATCCTCCGAGCAGCTTTGTCAGCGGCTTTGGTTGTCAAAGGATTCCCGCGCGGTCTCGGCGATCAACTGCGCCGCAATCGGGCAGGGGATTTCGCCGGTGTTGACAACCATGTGATAAAGCGACTCATCATCCGACCGGGCGTGGAAGTGCGCTCTCATGTAACGAGCCCGCCCGCGATCGCGGGTGGCGATCAGCCTGGCGGCTTCGATTGCGGTAAGATGATTAAGCTTTTGCACTCGCGCGATCCGCTCCGGCAAGGGGGCGGTCAATCGAACCCGAAACACATTGGGGAGATGGGCCGTGATGAAATTGGCACCCCGGCCCACCAGGACGACGTGACCGGCCTTGACGAGTTTCAGGACGGTCTGGGCGATCTGCGGCACGATGATCCAGGAAGGTGGGCGCAGGCCGAACAGTTCGTCGAGCATGTCCTGGATGTAGGTGCGGCTGTCTTCGGGCATGCGCTTGGCCCAGGCCTTGGGCAACCGTTGCTCAATGAGGGCCCGTTCGACAAGCTGGCCGTCAAAGACCCTCCAGCGTCCGGAGCCATTGGATTCGCCGGCTTGCAGAATGCCGGCGAGGCGCTTAGCCACCTCATGCTCCCCTGAACCGGTCTGGTAGGAGATTGTGATGGCCGGCCCAGCCGGAGGCGTTTGGGGAGGCGCTGGCGCTGGTTTGCGTTCGGCGAGTTCGCACAAGATGTAGGAGGGGCAGAGGTCCGCGCGACTGTCCAAGGGGACTGGGTTGCTGTGAATGCAAGCTTCCATAATTATGTTTCTTTCTCTGTCAGTGGCAACGCGCGGCCTTGAGCTCCAGACGGCGATAGACAATCAGTTTTGCCCAGTCCTCCACGAAGACCCAGGCGATGCAATAGGCCCAAACGAATCCGACATACTTCCAGGGAATCGGGGCCACCAACCAGCCAAAGCCGACGATGAGGGCGGCCAGGGCCTGCGTGCCCAGGATCGCCGCGGCCAGGATCGGCGCGGGGTAAGGCTTGCTCAGAAACGGACGGCGCGTGCGGGCGACGAACAAGGTCAAGTGCCCGGCCACCGCGAGTTTGAGGTAGATGAAGGACTGCATCTGCGCGCTGGTGAGTCCGAACCAATCCTTGGCAATGACCAGGATACCGAAGGTTTCGACCACGCCGATCAGGCCAAGGACCGTGGCGATGGTCAGAACCCGGCGCATGTTCCAGCGGACGGGCCGCGGGTCCAACCAGGTGTTGTCGTAGGCGATGGTGAGAATGGGCAGGTCATTGAGCAGGGCGAGCAGGATGATCATGACGGTGGTGATCGGGTAGAACTTATAGACGATCATGGCGGCTACCACAAAGAACATGATGCGGATCGTCTCGGTGATGCGGTAAATCGCGTAACTGTTCATCCGCTCGAAAATCGTCCGGGCCGTTTCGACGGCGTGAACAATGACCGATAGACCGGGCGCGGTCAGCACCATGGCGGCAGCCGCGCGGGCGGCATCGGTTGCGCCGCTGACGGCGATGCCCGCGTCGGCTTGTTTGAGGGCGGGGGCGTCGTTGACTCCATCGCCGGTCATTCCCACGATATGGCCGCGGCTCTGGAGCGCTTTGACAATTTGAAATTTATGTTCGGGGAAGACTTCGGCGAAGCCCTCGGCACGTTCGACGGCGGCGGCCGCTTCGGGACGGAGGTCACGGTTTTCAGGCACGCCTTTGAAAAACTCATCGGCTGTATGAATATTGGTTCCCAAACCCAGGCCGGCGCTGATTTCCTTGGCAATTGCGATGTTGTCGCCGGTAATCATTTTGACATGGATGCCGTGCTCGTTGGCGTCGCGAATTGTGGCCGCCGAATCTTCACGAGGAGGATCAAAGAGCGGCAGTAATCCGAGCAGCCGCCAGTCTTGCCCATCCTCCCGGCGCGCTACGCCGAGAGTGCGGAAGCCTTTGGCGGCAAATTCGTTGACCTTTGCGTTGACGGCTTTGACGGCCCCTTCCTTGAGGTGGCACATATCCACCACGATTTGTGGGGCCCCCTTGGTGACCTGGAATCGCTGGCCATCCGAATCTTCAATTTCCGCTTCGGTGCGTTTGCGAATGGGGTCGAAAGGAATGAATCGCTCTTGGCGGTAGCCTTCCAGATCCGTCGGATCCTCCAATCCGTTGAGCACGGCCATGTCGATGGCGTCGCGGTCTTCGGCTTTGGAGGCCAACGCGCCGGCCAGGATCAGTTCCTGTGCATCCTCAGCCCCGAACAAGGCGGGGTCACCGAGGGTGAGTTTGTTCTGGGTCAGCGTTCCGGTCTTGTCGGAACAGAGGATGTCCATCCCGGCCATCTCCTCGATGGATTCCAATCGGGTGAGGATAGCCTTCATCCGGGCCAGGATGACGGCCCCGATAGCCATGGTGACAGACAGGACGGCGGGCATTGCCACGGGAATGGCTGCCACGACCAGAATCAAGGCGAACTGGAAGAGCGTGAGCACCGGTTCACCCCGGACCAGGAGCGTGACCAGCAACAAGGCCGCCAAACCGAGGCTGAGGTAGATCAGGTAATCGCCTATCATCAGGACAGCCTTCTGGAAGTGGGAGACGGATTTGGCGTTGGAGACCAGTTTGGCCGTCTTGCCGAAGTAGGTGTTGGCGCCCGTGCCGGTTACTACGGCCACCATTTCGCCTTGCTTGGCGACGGAACTGGAATAGGCGGCGTCGCCGATTTTCTTGTCCACTGGCAGAGATTCACCGGTCAGGGCGGACTGATCGACGCTCAGATAATCCCCTTCAATCAACTTGACGTCGGCGGGAATGATGTCACCCAGGCGCAACCGAACAACGTCGCCGGGGACAAGTTGGGCGGCGTCAATCTCGCTCCAGTCGCCATCGCGTTTGACGCGGGCTTTAAGGGCGAGTTGCCGCTTGAGGGCTTCGACGGCATTGGCGGCCTGGTGTTCCTGCCAGAAACCCACCACTGCGTTGAAGGCCAACAGCACCAGGATGATGATCAAGTCCACCCAGTGGCCCACAACCGCCGAGAGCACCGCGGCCACCTCGATCATCCAGGGGATGGGCCCCCAGAAATAACTCAGAAACTTCAGCAACGGGCTCTCCCTGCGCTCATCCAGCGCGTTGGGGCCGTATTTGTTGAGGCGTTCTTTTGCCTCGGCGCTCGTCAAACCGGCGGGGCCGGTGCGCAGTTCATCGAAGAGGGCGCGCGCCACGGGGGGAAGGGAGTGTGAAGATGAGTTGGCTTCAGACAGTGCTATTTCTTTCATAATTAAATCTACTATATCACATACATCATAGAGTCAGAATGGATCGGTTCGACCTGCCAGCCTATGGAACATAGGCGGACAGATGGGCGCGTTTTTGCGCTCGGGAGTGTGGTACGGCACAACAGCCATGCGCCGGGCTTTGGGCGGGGCGGCGGCGCGTCAGACAATCAGGCGTGCGCCGGCGCTTTTGTGCCAAGCGTTTGCGGGCTACTCTCAGACCCGCATATACTGTTGGTCCCCTTGATTCGCTCTTGGACCTAACCCTGGGTGAGCGGCGCAGCGTTCCGAGGTGTTTCTCAGTTGGCGCCGTTCGGCTCACCTGCAATAATATGCACCATGTCGAGCCCGCGCGCTTGCTTTAAATTGGCGAGAGTTCTCCATTTTTTGCGGCATGCAGTTGTACGATGGCGCCGCGGCGCGTCTTGACTGGAGCGCCTATGAGGTCCGGCGAGGCTGTTTAGCAATTGCCGGAGGTCCTGGTGAGAAGCACGGCGCTGCTTGCGCGCCGCCCGCGAAAGCCTATTATGCCCGGCCATGCCAAAGCGGCTAAGAGTTTTGGTGTCAGCGTACGCATGCGAGCCCGGCAAAGGGTCGGAGCCGGAGGTCGGCTGGGGATGGGCGTTGCAGATGGCCCGGTTTCACGACGTGACGGTGCTTACGCGTCTGAACAACCGCGCTTCAATCGAGCCGGAGTTGGAGCGTTTGCGGGGCGAGCGAGCGCTCCCGGAGTTTGTCTATCATGATCTTGGGCCGGTTCTGCTGAAGCTCAAACCATGGTTTTCGCCGATCAAGCTTTATTACATGTTGTGGCAGCGAGCGGCCTGGGATGTGATTGAGAGGCTTCACAGGGCGCATCGGTTTGACCTTCTGCACCACGCCACCTTCGCCTCGGCCCGATTTCCCGCCGCCGTCTGGGGTCACGGCATTCCATCGGTTTGGGGACCGGTAGGAGGCATCGAGAGCTTGCCGTGGCGCGCTCTTTCGTGGAAGCGCCCGGGTTCGTTGGCGGCCGAGGCGGTCAGGAAGGGCCACAATGTGCTCCAAGGGCGCAAGGCTCACATCTTTTGCCGCGGCTCGGCCAGCACGCTGATTTTGGCATCGACAGCAGAGATGAAGCGGGGCTTTGAGGCGGCGGGACTGCAGACGGAGTTAATGCCGGCCATTGGGCTGAAGGTCCCGGACCTGGTCTGTCGTGAGCCAAAGCCGGTGGAGGGCCGGCTGAAGCTGTTGTTCGTCGGCAATCTTGTCTCGCTGAAAGGAGCGGACATGGGGTTGGAGGCGGTGAAACTCTCAAGAACGGGGGCGCTCCTGACGCTTTATGGCGCCGGCGACTCGGAGCCCAGGCTCAGGGCGCTGGCGCGGCGTCTGGGTCTGGGCGAGCAGATTGCCTTCAAAGGAAAGGTTCAGCGGGCGGAGGTCCTGAGGGCGTATTCGCAGCATGATGTGTTTTTGTTTCCGAGCCTGCGCGATACGGGCGGATATGCTGTGATCGAAGCGATGGGCAGCGGCCTGCCCGTGATCTGCCTGGACCGCGGTGGGCCGGCGGTGGCGGTGCGCAGGGAATGTGGCATCAAAGTCGGCATGGGCAACCGGGCGAGGCTGGTCGCGGGGCTGGCGGCGGCCATCAGATGGTATGATCAGAACCGGGACACGATAGTCCCGCA
>JBJKSV010000178.1:0-18038 GCA_046703605.1 Limisphaerales bacterium | reverse complement strand
GAACAGATAAGGGTTGAGTGGTGAAACAGGCAAGATGCCGGGCGGGCCGTCTCCAGCGTGAGGAGCGGCCCCTTGACCGGTCAAACTCATTGAGAAACAAAACTCATGAAAACGACAAAACTCTTATTAACCCTAGGCATGGTCTCACTCGTGATGGGAATCTCGGGGTGCATGACACTCCACAAATCTGACCAAGCCGCTCTGCAGGGTTCCTGGAGCGGCCACGAAGTCGGGCGAGAATCCCAGGGTGTTTGTCACCTCACTATCTCCGGCAACCAGGTCGAGTTCCGGGGAGCCGACTCGCGGGAGTGGTACAAGGCCACTTTCGTGCTCTACCCGGATAAGACGCCCAAGCAACTGGTGGCCACCGTGCGGGACTGCTTCTATCCGAAGTATATCGGCAAGACGGCCACCGGCATCTACCGGCTCGACGACGACTCCCTCACGCTCAGCGCGAACGAGCCAGGCGATCCTGACTTGCCCTCGACCTTTCAAGCCCCGGACAGCCGGACATTCGTGCTCAAGAAGGAATGACGCGGCTGGTTTCCGCGAGCGATGAAGGCCACTCACTTGGACTGCACGCCATCTTGCACTTTGATTCGCAGCAAGGCGATCTCGGCGTCCAAGTGTAAATAGCGGGCTAACTGCCCGTCCGATTCAGGGGTGATCTTTCTCAACCACCTTGTTCATGCTCTCTTCTGACCGCCGTGTGATCGCCACGTAATTTGTCAGGGCGCGCAACCGCCTCATCAAGGCTTCATGGGGTCGCCTCCTTCTGGGCATGCGGAGCAGCGGAGCGCGAAGGCTCTTCCGCCGATTTGGGTTCAAAGAGGGGATCAAAGATCGCGTTGTTCACGGACTGCAACACGACTACAACGGTCAAGGCCATGACAGCCCCGCCGAGCAACGTGCCCGCAAGCCGCGGCGTCAGGCGCGGCCTCGTTCGCCAAAACCATAACGCCGCTGCGGTGACAAACAGACCTGCAAAGAGCCAGTCCACCGCATGGCCCGCGTAGGCGAAGCCCAGCGCGGCCTGGGCTTGCTGGAATTCGGCGCCGTCATGGCCGCGCCCAGCCAGCATGAACCGCAAGGTATAGACGCCCGGCACGCTCATCGCCCCAGCCAGCGAACTTGAAGAAATCATGGTTGGACGCAGAACGAGAAAAGATGCCGCAATGAGCACGGCCACGACCGACCCAAGAATCCCGCCGAGTGAGACTCGGCATTGAACCGCCTCCGGCAATGGTCTAAGGATATATTCCTTGGCTGCGGTGGGAATCGCAGGAAACCCGTGCAGCCAGGCGACAGCGCAGTGGCCGACTTCGTGAATGAACATCGACACCACGATGGCTCCGGCGAACAGGAGCCAGAATAGCGGCGAAAATCGGCATTTAGTGTCGGGCATCATGTTTCCCTCGCTCCGTGGCAGGCAGATTCGCGAGAACCGAACACCTGCCACACGACCAGTCCACCAACAAGCCAGCGCCAAAGCGCTGCCAAACGAGAACCCGCCTCTCTACGGGGCATTATGTGCTAGCCGGCACCCAGCAAGCAAGCACCCGTTGGAGACCCGCGGCCAAGACTCAGGGATCCAGGGCCGAAGCGATTGTCCAGCAGATCGCGGCCTGGAGGATTCCGCTGGCGGGCAGGATTGGAACATGATCCTCAAACCGCACGTAATCAGCGTTGAACCGCCTGCGCGGTGGGCTTGATCCCCACCGGGAAGCCGGCCGAAATGCAAGAGAACGGTAGGCGTCGCCGGCTGGAGATAACTGCCCAACCTGCTTGTGGAGGACACACTGAAACACTCCCGGCGGCGCTCGGACTCCAACCGGTCTAGCCCGTGGCCCTTTCGGCGCTGATCTCAACCGATTTGGCGCCCAGGACCGAATGAACAGCCGTCACCCTAATACGGCCCGGGTCGTTTTCACGAGTCCTTATCCAGAGGGCGGCGAAACCGCCGGTCGGAGCCAGGTCGAATGGATTGTCTCCCACGAGGATTCCAGGCCCTTCGACCCTGAAATCGACCTTGCCACTGGCAAAGGCGCGCGGGGCTCCGAACTTGTCCACGACGCCGAATACGACTCGGGTGGCGTCGGAGCCATCCGCAATTAGCGCAGGGTCGTCAGCTTGAATAAGGAATTGGTCGTCCGAGGGATCGGCGGAAAATGAACGGGAGAGCAGCAGCTTCTGGCCGACATAGCCATCGATGCGCAGTTCAGGCCGGGCGGCCCCATGGACGGTGAGGTCCGCGAAGAAGGGCGGGAATTTGAGATTGGGGAAACCGGCCTTGTCGGGCAAAGCCGTGGCATGGTGATTGCCATTGATGAACAGATCCAATCGCTCGCAGTTCGAGAAGATGGAGGCGTTCGTTCCCGGGCCGGCGGGTGTCTTGGGCCCAAAATCCCAGAAGAAGTTCGGCTCGATGACGGGCCGCACCGAGGGCTCGACTTGAGCCATGTAAAAGCTGGCGCCGAGCTTCGGGATTCGGAAGATGTCGGCCACGCCGGGGCACTTCACGCCCTCGTAGGAGTTCATGGGGCTGCCATAGTCGAAGGCGCACCAGGCGATGACCCCGCATATCCGCGGGTACTGGGCGGCCTTGCTGTGGATTTGAGCGTGGAGGAGCGCCTGTTGCTCCTGGACCTCAATCGAGCCGGCACGCCGATACTTCTGGCCGAAGCCCCGGCGCGGCCCCGGCCCGTATTGGAATTGTCCCACGCCTTCGCTCAGGAAGTAGGGAACGCCCGGAAGCGGCTTGCGCACGCCCACACTCCCGTCCGGGGCGGCGTGGTAATCATCAAAGGCATAGACATCCTGGAGCCAGTCATGGGTCGAGTAACGGCTCATGGCGCCCGAGGTGGGGCGTGAGCCGTCGAGGGCCTTGGCCACGCGCTTGGTTCGGGTGTAGAGCGCCGGGTCGTTGGCCGATTCGTTGATGCGCACTCCCCAGATAATGACCGAGGGATAATTGCGGTCACGCAGAACCATGTCGCGCACGTCCCGCAGGGCGAGCTCTTTCCAGGCCGCATCTCCCAGGTACTGCCAGCCCGGCAGCTCTTCCCAAACCATCAGGCCCAACTCGTCACAGGCCTGGATGAAGGCCTCGGACTGAGGATAGTGGGAGCAGCGGACCATATTGCAATTGAACTGACGGCGAAGAATCTCCGCATCGTGCCGCATGGTTCTGGCAGGCATGGCGCTGCCCGTGTAAGGAAAGAGCTCGTGACGGTCCAGGCCGAAGAGCCGGAAGCGGCTTCCATTGAGGAAGAAGCCGTCCACCTCGAAACGGGCTTCGCGGAAGCCGATACGGGTGCGGTGATTGTGGACAGGCTTGCCATCAATCAGAAGAGTGGTGACCACCTCGTAAAGATGAGGATTGGCGGGGTCCCAAAGCGCGATGTTGCCGATGCGCGAGATTACAAGACCGACCTGAGTCTGGCCCGGCTTCTGGATAACGGCGCGTTCCTCCGCGTGGGCGACCCGCTCCCCGCCCCGCCGCAATTCGACCTGCACAATCGCCCGGCCAGAGGGGATGACTGCGGCATCGAGAGTGCATGTGACCTCCACTCGGCGCTCGGGAGTCAGCACGGCCACCGGTTTGGCAAACACGTCGCTGATAAAGACAGAAGGGACGGCCCGCAGCCTCGCAGGCCGCGTGATGCCCGCCGGGATGTAATAATCGACCGAGGCCACTCCACGGGGAGATCCCTCGGGCGGGGCGTTTTTCCAGCGGCCATCGACGGCAACCGCGAGCACGTTGTCCTGCACTTTGAGCAATCCGGTGAGCTCGTAGCGGAACGGGAGATAGCCTCCGAGGTGTTCGGGCAGCGCATGGCCGTTGACGATGGGTGTGGCGCCGACCGTGACGCCATCAAACTCCAAAAACACACGGCTCTGGCGCAATGCTTCGGGCAGTGCGAAATGGCGGCGGTAAATCCATACCTCCTCCCAGGAGGCCGGGTCCCACTTCCGCCACGAAAGGGAGGCGGCGCAGTGCGGGAGCGTGACGTGGGCAAAGGCGCTATCCGCGAATGCGGGCTGGGTCGCGCCCGGCGCGAATTTGCCGCCGAAAAGCCACTCTGAGTTCAATGGAAGGACGCGGGCTGCGGGGCCGCTCTGGATGTGGTTAGGCGCGGCCTCGCGGCCCAGGACGGCTCCGGAGGCCAGCATGGCGGCGCCGACGCCGCAATGTTGAAGGAACTCGCGGCGCGTTATATTCGGAAAGTCAGGTTGCGGGTTATCCATCCAGAGTTCTTGGATTTGAACACGTTGCGGAGAGGTGAAGTCTTGCCAGGCGGGCCATGGCGGAGTCGTTTGGGGCCGCTGTCGGGCTGGCAGGCCCAGTGGCATTTCTTACTGCGCATTAGGTGTTTATCATTGGTCATTGAGGGGGCTGCCCGCCGGCTCCGGAGGATTCGGCCCTGAAGGGCCGGGTGTTGAATCGGCGGGAAGCATCGCGGCAACCCACTCCAGGAGTTTGGGGGCCGAAAAGGGCTTTGGCAAGACGGCCTGCACGCCCAGAGGGCCGGCCGTCCGCTCCTCTTCTTCTTGAGCGGAGCCACTGATGGCCAGGATGGGGGTGCGCGGTTGTAGAGCCAGCATCTCCCGAATCAGCGTTCTGCCATCCATCCCCGGCATGAGCAGGTCGATTATGGCAGCGTGGATCTGAGAATGGCGCTCGCGGAACAGAGACAGAGCTTCCTCACCACCGGCGGCGGTAATCACGTTATATCCAGAGGCCTCAAGGTTGGCGCGCACGAGTTCACGGACGCTGAGTTCATCATCGACGACCAGGAGCAGCTCGCCGCGTCCTCGTCTGGGGGGCGTCCCGGAATGAGTGGAGATGTCTTCTCCGGAAGGCAGGGCCGGCAGGTACATGCGAAAGGCGGTGCCGGTGCCGAGGCTGCTGTGGACGAGGAGAAAGCCGCCATGGCTTTCGATGATGCCGAGGGCGATGGGCAATCCGAGGCCTGTGCCTTTGCCCACGGGCTTGGTGGTGAAGAAGGGGTCGAACATTTTAACCTGGACCTCCGGCGGGATGCCGGTGCCGCTGTCCTCAACCGCGAGCATCACATACCGGCCTGGCCGAGCCCGCGGGTCCAAGGTTGCCGCAGTCTTGTCGAGGGTGACATTCCGCGCACGGAGGGTGAGGGTTCCGCCCTCGGGCATGGCGTCGCGGGCGTTGACGCTGAAATTCATGAGGACCTGCTGGATTTGCGTCGCGTCGGCCCACACGGGCCAGAGGGCGTCGCCGATTTCGACTTTCAGTTGGATCGTCCTGGGGAAAGTCTCTTGCAGAATGCGACCGAACTCACCGACCAGTTCTTTGGGCTGCACGGGTCCTCGAGTTCCTTCGGAGCCGCGAGCGAAGAGGAGCACCTGCTGAACAATGGAGGCGCCCCGCTTGACGCAACTCTCCAGCGTCTGGATCATGGCGCGCTCGGACTCGTTGCGGCGGTTTTCGCGCAGCAGTTGCACGCCCATGAGCAGGGGCGTGAGAACATTGTTGAGATCGTGAGCGATGCCGCTGGCCAGGCGCCCGATGCTCTCCAGCCGCTGGGCGCGCATGAGTTGAGCCTCCATTTGCTTGCGCGCGGTCACGTCGCGCGCAATACCGAGGACGAGGACGCGTCCCTGAACACGAACGGGATAGGTTCTCACCTCGATGGTTCTGAGGCTGCCATCCTTGCGGCGGATGCCAAGCTCTTCGGGACCGGTGGACTCGCCTTGAGCGCTGCGCTGGAGCATCGCGGCGGCCTTGGGGCGGTCCTGGGCGTGAATGAGGTCCATCTTGAGAACGCTCTTGCCGATGAACTCACCACGCGGGCCGCCGACCAGCTCTTCGGCGGCTTTGTTCCCGTCCACCAGATTCCCATCCAGGTCGTGCAGGTAATAGGCATCGGGCGCATATTCGAAGAACATGCGCCACCGCTCCTCCGAAGCGCGAAGATTGGCCTCGGCTCTTTGGCGCTCGCGCCGGTGTTCGATCTCCCTGAGCGCGCGCCGGACGGCGGGCACGAGGGTCTCCAGGCGATTCTTGGGGACATAATCGGTTGCCCCGCGGCGCAGGGCTTCGATAGCCAGCCCCTCCTCGAGGGTGCCGGAAAGAAAAATGAACAGGGCATCGGGACACTCCTTCCCGGCCGCTTGAAGGGCGGCCAGCCAATCATAGGCGGGCAAGCCGTGGTCGGCTAAGACCAGGTCTGGTTTGAACTGACGAAGCTGGGCCAGAAAATCGGCCTCGTTCGCCACCCGCAAGGCGGTGTGGCCGATGTCGTGCGTTCGCAATTCGCGGAGAGCCAATTCCGCGTCTTCGGCCCGGTCTTCGAGAAGGAGTATCCGGAGTTGTTCGCTCATAGACGTGGGAGAGGCAGGGCAGGGCGGTGCGGCGGGCGCTGGCTCAGGCCGGGGAGCCGGTCGGAGACACGCCTGAAACTGGATTTTCGAACCGCTTCTTCGTCGAGACTCTGCGCCATGGCACAGGTTAATGGCGAGCGCTCTGAGGTCCACGCTGCGCCTCATTTCGAGTGTGTCCAGCCCATGCGAACGGCGCCCATTCCTCTGGGCGCGCCTTACGTGGATAAAATGAGGCGGCGGCGGGCGGTTGCAAGCTAATTCTGCGGTGGGGAGGCAGAATGGGGCGCATCCGGCCGTGACCACCGGCAAATGCTAAACAAGCTCGCGAGCCAGGCAGGGCGCGCACGGAGTGACGCGCCCTACCGCAGACGTGTTCCAGTTCCATGGGAACGGCATCTCGGCGCACCACGATTATGCCGGGACTGCGAGGTTGGGCTTTACCAATGGGGCGCAGTGTGGTAATAATAGCGCGATCACAGATTAAACTCCCCAGCGCCGCTGGAAGGCCCCTCCGGAAGAGGGGCCGTCTGTCCGCGAAGGGCAGCGAAGGAGCCGCGGGATGGCTGGCCGGCTCAGAGGGTGCGCTGCGGGGTTGAGAACTGTTCGGCAAGCTGAGAATGGCTTGGCGCCACGGTATTAGCCGCGCATATATGGAATCGCATCTGACAGAAGAAGCATCTTGGGCCAACGCTGTGGGCGGGCGACTGCGTTTGCTCCAGGCCAGTCTTGCGGACGGGGATCCGAAGCAGCGCGAGGTTTTTCTGGCGGAGGAGTTGGACCACGCGCTTCAACCGGTGCCTCCCAGCCGCCGCGAGGCCTATCTGCGTGCGCTCGAAGAACTGTTCCCCGCTTGGGGCGCCCCCGTGACAGCGCCGCCCGGGCAGGCGGTCGTTTCGACGCCAACGGCCGAACAATTAATTGAACAGTTGCAAGAGGCCGTTTCCGGGATGGGCGAGCCGGAAAGGGAATCGCTTGTCGAGAAGCTGCACCAAGCGGGGCTTGCGCCCGCGCGGAGCCAGGCCGCCGCTGTTGAGGCCATTCCCGAATTCTCGAAGTACTTTGGGTTTTCCGATGGAACGGCGCCGGACTCGACGCGCCAGCAGAAGATGATTCTGGGTTTATCGGCGGTTTTTCTGGCGCTGGATCAACTGGTCTGGACGCTCTGGCGGCAGCTTAATGGCAAGTCGATGTATCGCAAGGAAGCGGAGTTCGGGCGACTGGCGGGGCCGTATTTGGCTGGCGACAGCGAGGTTTCGAGCGAGCAAATTCGCCAAACGCTGGAACGTACGCGCCGGCTCATCGCGGCCCTGCTGGGGGCTATGGGCCGAAGCGGGGCGACGTTCGCCCAGAAACACAGTGCCGACCTCTCGCCGGAATCCATTGAGAATGCCGCGCGCATCGAGAAGAAGGCCTTCGAGAGCCTGGAGGCGGCGAGTTGGCGCAAATACCGCGAATTATATCGGGAATACGCCACCGAGCAGATACTGGAAAGTCAGATTCAGCGGCAGTTTGTCATGTCGGCTGAAGAATTATTGCGCGGGATCGGAAGATAACTCCTTACAGCTTGTTTGAGAATTAAGAAGGAACGCCGCGTGAGGGCACGTGGCCTATAGGAAACGGGCGGGAGTTTATCGCAAGCTGCTCAGGGCCGTCTGGATGAGGGCCAGCAACGGAGCGGGGTAGATGCCGAGCCAGAGCAGCAGCAACACGAGCCAGCCCAATGCACAACCCCCTGTCAGGGAGGCGGCGGGGAAGCGGCCCACAGGCTGAGGCTCGGCCGCGGGCCGATAGAGGGTAAAGGCCACGCGGAGATAATAGACAAGGCCAACGGAGCTGGTAACCACCAAGAGGATGAGCAGCCACCACAAGCCAACTCCGGCGCCCGCTTGTAGGATGTAGAACTTGCCGATAAAGCCGGCGGTGGCGGGGATGCCGGCCAACGAGAGGAGCATCGCCGTGAAGCCCGCCGCAAGATACGGCCGGCGCCAGGCCAGCCCTTGGAAATCAGCAAGGTCGCCCGGCTCACCCTCCCGGGTGGTCAGGACCGTCACGACGCCAAAGGCGCCGAGCGTGGTGACAAAGTAAGCGACCAGGTAAAATGCCACAGCCGCCACAGAGAGGGCCCCGCCGGCCAGAAAGGCCACCATGAGGTAACCGAGGTGCGCGATTGAGGAATAGGCCAGCAGACGTTTGACGTTGTTCTGACGGAGGGCGAGAAGGTTGCCGGCGAGCATGGAGGCCGCGCTCATCACGAGGAAGATGATGAGCAGCGCCCGGCTTTGGCGGAAATCGATGTTGAGAAAATAGCGCTGGAGCAGGGCGAACATGGCCCCTTTGGAGACCGTGGCAACAAAGGCGGTGACCGGAGCGGGCGCGCCTTCATAGACGTCAGGCGTCCAGAGGTGGAATGGAACCAGCGCCAGCTTGAAGCCAATGCCGACCACCAGCAGGCCGAATCCGGCCAAAGCGAGCAGGGGATAGCTGTTGAGAGCGGCGGCATGAGCGGCGATTGAGGCGAACTGCAGCGTGCCGAATTCGGCATAGACCAAGGCCATCCCGAACAGCAGGAAAGAGGAGGAGAACCCGGCCAGGACGAGGTATTTGATGGCGGCTTCGATGCTCAGTGACTGCCGGCGGTCATACCCGACGAGCGCATAGAGAGAGACGCTCAAAGTCTCCAGGCCAAGGAAGAAGGAGGCGAAATGATTGCTGGAGACCAGCACCGCGGAGCCGAGCGTGGCCAAAAGCAGCAGGATGTAGAATTCCTCGCGCGCGACGTCTCGCTTTTCCAGGTAGCCAAATGCCAGCAGCGCTACCGCGAAGCTCGCCGCGACAATGAGGCCGGTATAGAAGATGGCGTAGCGGTCAATGAGCAGCAGCGGCGTGACCGGATGGGGTGTCCCCGGCGCGGCAACGAAGAGCGTGGCGAAGGAAGCCGCCAGGCCGGCGAGGGTCAAGCCGAGTGTGAGCTTGTGATTCCGCGCAAACGCCACGGCCAGCATCACCGCCAGAGGTGTTCCAGCCAGGATAATCAGTGGTAGAAGAGCGGGGATCATTTGGTCAAGGGTCTGTGGGAATGTCCGCCAGGTCGTGGAGTGCGGTGGCAGAGCGAAGCAACGACACCGCTTTGGCTGACGCCTGGAATTGGTGTTGCCCTTGGGCTGATGCCAAAGCGGCGTGGCGCTCCGCTTCCCGCCGCACTCCAGGAGCTGTCGCAGGGCTCGCAGCCTCATGGAGGCCGTCGATGGCAGCGCCAACGGTGTTGAAGACGGGTTGCGGATACAGGCCAAGCCATAAGAGGGTCATGGCCAGGAATCCGAGCACACCCAGTTCGCGGAGCTTCAAATCAGGCAGGCTAGGCTCTCCTTTGCGCGGCCCGTGGAAGATCAGTTGGATCATCCAAAGGGCGTAGATGACGGCGCCGACAAGGCCCGCGGTTGCGACAACGGTCAAGGCGACATTGGCCTTGAAGGAGCCAAGCAGAATCAGGAACTCGCCAACAAAGTTCCCCAGGCCGGGCAGACCCACCGCCGCGAGGGCGAAGAACGTTGCTGTCGCGCCTATGCGCGGCGCGACTGTCCACAAGCCGCCCATGGCGCCCATGTCGCGCGTATGGAGACGTTCCTCGAGGGTTCCGGCCAGGAGGAACAGGCCACCCGTGCCCAGGCCGTGGCAGAGAATCTGCAGGACCACGCCCTGGAGCGCGAGGCGGTTCCAGGCGAAGATGCCGAGCAGCACGAACCCCAGGTGGCTGATGCTACTGTAGGCAATCAGCCGTTTGAGGTCCGTTTGGGCAAAGGCCAGCAGGGCGCCGTAAAGAATTCCAATGACCGCCAGGATCATTGCCGCCTCGGTGACGCGTTGGGCGGCATGGGGAAACAGTGGGATGGCAAAGCGGAGGAGTCCGTAGGCGCCCGTTTTGGAAAGCAGCCCAGCCAGAAGCACAACGCCGGCGGTCGGCGCGGAGGTGTAAGCGTCCGGAAGCCAGGAGTGAAGAGGAACAGCCGGGAGCTTCACGAGGAAGGCGGCGAAGAAGCCGAGGAACAGCCACAGTTCGGTTGTGGGAGTGAGCCGGGTCTGAAGGAGCTTAGCGTAATCGAACGTGTAGTCACCGGTCGTTTGTCCATGGACAAAGTAAAGGCCCAGAATCGCGACCAGCATCAGCAGGCCGCTGAGCTGGGTGAAGAGGAAGAACTTCGTGCCAGCATAACGCCGGTTTCCGTCGCCCCAAACGACGATGAGGAAGTACATCGGCACAAGCATGACCTCCCAGAAGAAGTAAAACAGGAATAGGTCCATAGCCAGGAAGACCCCAATCACGCCCGCCAACACCAACATCAGGTTCAAGTTGAAGGCGCCGGCATGGTCTTCGGACTGGCGTGACGGCGCCAGTACCGTGAGCAGCCCGAGAAACACGGTCAGCAGCACCAGCCAAAAGCTCAAGCCGTCCATGGCCAAGTGAAATTGGACGCCCAACTGCGGAATCCAGTGGATGTTGAGCTGGTCCATCCAGTTGCTGCCTTCGCTGAAGTGCAGATGGCCGGAACTGTTTGCCGCCAGGTTCAGCGTGATGGCCAAGTCAGCCAGCAGAGCCAGAACGGCCGGACCTCGCGACCAAGTGGGGCGACGACGCCCCAGCGCCCAAGCGAAGGAGCCACCCAAAGCAGGCACGATAATGAGCCAAAGGAGCATCATACAAAAATGACGAGAGCGAGGATGAAGATGGCCCCCAAAGCAATGCCAGTGGCGTACCATCGGACTCGGCCAGTCTGGGTCAAGCTCAGCAGGACATTAAAGCCGGCAGTCACAGCGGACAGGGCGCGATAAAAGAGATCCACAAAGTCGCTTTGGTTCAAGCGCGCAAACCAGACGAACGGCCAAACCAGGAGCCGGTCGTAGAACCAATCAAAGGCCCAACCCGCGAACCAGAACCGGCGGAGGGTGTTTGCGGCAGGGGCGCCAAGGCCCTGTCGAATGGACGCCGAGGCGCCGATGGTCAAAGTCCAGGCAACCGGGATGCCCAGAAGCGCGACGAGTAACGCGACCATCTCTAACCACGCTGGGCCGCCTGCTGCTGTCGGCGCCGTGGCGAGCGCCGGCAATGCCCCATGCAAGAAACTCGTCAGAATCGGTACTCCGCCCCATGATTCGGGCCAACTCAATCCCGCAGCAAGGATCGTCAGCAGGGCCAGAGCGCCCATAGGCGCTAACTCAAGCCACCCGGGCCGCTTCGAGACTTGGCGTGTGCGCTGGCCGTAGAAGCACAGGAACAACATCCGGAACGTATAGACCGAGGTCAGAAACGCGCCCACCAGCCCCGCAGCCCACAGTCCGGGACCGCCCATCGGGGAGGACCAGGTTTGGTCGAGAATGAGGCCCTTACTGGAGAAGCCGTCGGCGGGCGGAAGAGCGGCCAGGCCGAGGCAGCCAATGAGGAATATCCAGAATGTGACGGGCAGTTCCTTGCGCAGTCCTCCCATGCGTAACAAGTCGTGTTCCCCGTCCATAGCATGAATCACGACGCCGGCGCCGAGGAACAGCAGGGCCTTAAAGAAGGCATGGGACAGGAGGTGGAAGATGGCTGCCGACCAGGCGCCTACGCCGAGTCCAAGAAACATGTAGCCAATTTGGCTAATGGTCGAATAGGCCAGGACGCGCTTGATGTCGCGCTGTACCAACCCGCTGAATCCCGCCAACAGCAGGGTGCCGGCGCCAATGAAGGCCACGGCCAATTGAACGGGCGGGGCGAGTGAAAATAGGACGTGCGTGCGCGCGATTAGATAGACGCCCGCGGTAACCATGGTGGCGGCATGAATGAGGGCGCTGACCGGGGTTGGGCCGGCCATGGCGTCAGGGAGCCAGGTCTGAAGCGGGAGTTGGGCGGATTTGCCCACCGCCCCTCCCAGAAGCAAGGCGCTGGCGACAATAGGAAGCGAGGAACCGGTTGGCCATTGCGCCGCCGCGCGCGCCATGAGGCTCTGGATGTGCAACGTGCCCAGGCGGTCGAAGAGCAGGAACAGGCCGATAATGAAGGCAACATCGCCGATGCGGGTGACGATGAAGGCCTTTCGGGCCGCGCGACCGTTGGCCGGGTCTTTGTACCAGAAACCGATAAGGAGGTAACTGCACAAACCCACCCCTTCCCAGCCCAGGTAAAGCAGCAACAGATTTTCGGCCAGGACGAGCGTCAGCATGCAACCGACGAACAAGTTCAGGTAAGCGAAAAAGCGGCTGTAGCCTTCTTCCTCGCGCATATACTCCGCTGAGTAGAGGTGGATAAAGAAGCTGACAAAGCTGACCACGAGTATCATCACCAACGAAAGCGGGTCCAGGTAGAAAGAGATGCCGGGACTAAACGGGCCTATGTGAATCCAGTGCCAGAGCGTTTGGGTAAACCGCGCAGCGGCCGGTGGATGAAGTAAGAAGCTGGCGGTGACTAGCGACGCGAAGAACGCGGCCAGCCCAATAGCCCCCACTCCAATCGCCGCGACGGCGTTCTTTGGGAGGCGCCTGCCCGCCAAGCCGAGCACAACGAAGCCGGCGAAAGGCAGAGCTGGAACAAGCCATAAGAGTTCGAGCATGTTAGCCTTTCATCTGGCTGGCGACGTCGCTGTCCAGCGTTTTGGATTGACGGTGAAATTCCAGCAGGAGGGCCAAGCCCACTGCCACCTCCGCCGCGGCCATGGTGAGGATGAAGATGAACATGACCTGTCCATCCGGTTGGTTCCAGCGCGCACCGGCAACCACAAACGCCAGACCGGAGGCGTTGAGCATGATTTCAATCGAGAGCAGGACAAACAGGAGATTACGCCGGGACAGAACGCCAACCAGTCCGAGCACAAAGAGGATGCCGGCCAGGATCAAACCCTGTTCCATCGGAACCGATGCCATTAGGCGGCCCCTCCTTCCCGACTACCCCGGTGGATGCGGCGGCCCAGGTGATACGCTCCAACCAAACCGGACAAAAGCAACGTCGAGGCCAGCTCGACTCCGAGCAGGTAGGGGCCAAACAAGGCCATCCCGACTTCTTTGGGGCTGACCGGCCCCAGCGCGTGCGTCCGGCTTGCACCTGATACCAGGATGTAGATGATCTCCGCAAGCAAGAGGGCCGTTAGGAACGCCGGCCCCAGCCATCCTACGACCCGTAGCGACTGTTTCTCCTCCGCGGCGGCAGTTTCGCCCAGGTCCAAAAGCATCACCGCAAAAATGAAGACGACCATGATGGCGCCCGCATAGGTAATGACCTCCAGGGCCGCGGCGAATCGAGCCCCCAGCACGAAAAAGACTACCGCCACCGCCAAAAGGGAGACAATAAGGTTGAGCAGCGCGTGAACGGCATTGGAGCGGGTAATAGCCAGCGCAGTGGCAATGATGGCGATAGCGCCTGAAAAATAAAAGGCTACGTTCATGGCATTAGACCGCGCGGATCAATAGGCGGTTGTTCGTGTTCGGCCTGGCCCTTGTCTTTGCCGGCGATTTTCAGGCCGGCAACGCGATAGAAATTGTAACCGGGGTACTTGCCCGGTCCGTTGATGAGCAGGTCTTCTTTTTCATAAACCAGGTTGGCCCGCCGGTATTCGGCCATTTCATAATCGGGCGTGAGCTGAATGGCGTAAGTCGGGCAAGCCTCCTCGCAAAACCCGCAAAAGATGCAGCGGGAAAAGTTGATCCGGAAAAACTCCGGGTAACGCCGCCCGGATTGATCCTCGGTGGCCTGCAGCGCGATGCACGCCACAGGACAGACGACTGCACAGAGGTAACAGGCGACGCACCGTTCGCCCCCATCCGGGTCGCGCGACAAAATGATGCGTCCCCGGTAGCGCGGGGCAAGGTAGGGCTTCTGTTCCGGGTATTGAATGGTCTGCCGCTTGCGGAACGCGTGGAGGAACACGTAAAAGATACTTTTGAGCACGCTAAGCATAATTATCCTTTGGGAGATTGGAGCGCGAGCATGACCGCGCCGGTAATCAAGAGGTTGAGCAGCGCCAGCGGCAGCATCAGCTTCCAGCCCCAGGCCATGAGTTGATCAAACCGGGGACGCGGCAGGGAGGCCCTGAGCAGGATGAACAAGCAGAGCAGGGAGAAGGTCTTGAACAGAAACCAAACTATGGGCGGCAGACCGCCGCCGAGCCAGCCGCCAAAATACAGCGTTACGATCATCGCCGAGATCAGCGTGATTCCGAGATACTCGCCCACAAAGAACATGCCGAACTTGATGCCCGAATATTCGGAGTGATAACCCGCCACCAATTCGCTCTCGGCCTCCGGGAGATCGAATGGCAGCCGGCGCGTCTCGGCAAGGCCGGCGATAAAAAAGACCACCAGCCCCACCGCTTGCGGAATGCAATACCACAAGCCCCGCTGGGCCTCGACGATTTGGCGCAAATCGAATGAGCCGGCCAGCAACACGACGCCCATCAACGACAGCCCCATGAAGACTTCGTAACTGAGCATCTGGGCGGCGGCTCGCAATCCGCCCAGCAGCGAGTACTTGCTGTTTGAGGCCCAGCCTGCCAGCACGACGGTATAAACCCCGAGCGAGGACATCCCCAAAAAGAACAGCAGGCCGATGTTGAGGTTGACGACCTGGATTACGGGCGTGAAGGGAATCACGGCGAACGATAGCAGCACAGTCATCATGATGATCGTCGGCGCCAGAATAAATACGGATTTATCGGCAAAGGGCGGGACCCAATCTTCCTTGGTAAAAATTTTGATCATGTCCGCCATCACCTGCATTAAGCCGAACGGCCCGGTCCGGTTCGGCCCGTAGCGGTCCTGCCAAAGGCCCAGCAGACGGCGCTCCAGCCAAATCAGGCCGGCACTGATGGTCAAGGCGGCCAGGAGCACGCCGATCAGGATGGCGACGTTAATGGCAGGATGATTCATTTCCTGAGAACATGTTTTGAAGGTGCTCTGTGCGTGAATTACTCGGCCCAAACACGCCTCTCATTGTGTTGCTCCCTTCGTAACTCTTCCCCAGGACGGTACGACGGGTCCCAGAGACATAATCCCAGCGGGCAGTAGCGCCAGGCCGTGTGGCAGTCCCGCCAGGACTTTGACCGGCAGGGACACACTCTCGGCTTCTATCGTGAGAGAGGCTGCCTTGCCTTCTCCCAGGCCGAGGGCTGCCGCGTCTTGCGCGCTCAACCCGAGGTAAGGCTTTGGCGAAAGCTCCGCCACCCCGGCGCTTAACGCACTCAGTTCTTCCGACCCGTAACTGTGATGCGCTGGCAAGACCAGCCATTCGCCTTTGCGTGGCTCGAATGCGGACGGGATCTCACTAAAATACCGCGGCCTCGTGCCCGCTGCTGGCGCAATTAATCGCACGCCCGATTCGCCGCCTCTGAGTGGTCCGGCGATTTCTTCCTGGAATTTATTGACTGCCTGTACTGAGTTCCAACCTGGGCGCCAAAACCGAGCAAGGAGCGGCGAGGGAGTTACTCCATAGAAGCCTTCCATCGAAAAGGCCAGCGGTGAATCAGGGTCCGCCAGCGGTTTGGGCTCGTGAACGGTGACATTGGCATGCATCGCCGTTCGACCACTGTAGCGATGAGGCTGGCGGGCAATCTTTTGGCCGGCGATGCGCCAATCCGCCGGGGGTGCCGCCTCCCTCACACCCGCAAGCATTGGCATTTGCCCTGCCATTGCCGCGATAACCTCATCCAAGGTTCGCCAGGAGACGCCGTTCAGCTCGCCCAGCCAGCGCCAACTCGAACGAACCTCGCCCTTGGGCGCCATCACTTCATAGAAGCGCTGAGCGCGTCCCTCGTTGTTGACGTAAGTGCCGCTGGCCTCAGCGAACGGCGCAACGGGAAATGCTACGTCCGTCCTGGCTATGGTCGGCTGAGTTATATGGTCCAACGTGATGACCTGCCGCGCCGATTGCAGCAAGGTCGAAACCGACCCAGCATCCGCCCGGCGAAACAAATCGTTCTCCAGAATTACGACGGTTTCGGCACCCCCGGTTGCCACCACCTTCAATGCCTCCTCCAGACCCTCGGCCTGCATGAGCGCAAGGCCCAGGCTGTTGCACTCCGGGACCGTAAAACAGAGTTTGGCCGGACGCTCCGCCCGGCAGAGCGCCCAAGCGACATTAGCCGCAGCCTGAATCAAAGCCGCACTGCGGCAACTCGGGCCGCTAATAATTACAGGCCGTTCGGCCCCCTTCAAAGCGGCCGCAATCGTCTCGGCCAAAGCGATATTCGTTAGAGGCAGGCCCGAAACGACAGGCGCTTGAGGGTCGAGGGCATTCGCTACGGCGAAACCGAGGCGAGCCAAGTCATCCGGAGCAGCCTGAAACGTCTGGGTGGCCACCTCGTCGAGGTGGGTGGCCGCCGGTGTGGCGATGTAACACGGGCTTTTGCGGTCCTGCGCAATTTCCCGAAGGGCAAAGTCATTCCAGGCGGGGAGTTTGAACTTGGCCGCCAGCTTTACCGACTCCTGCCGGACTGCTTGCCGAACGGCCAGGGCCAACACAGGGGCGGTGTTGGTCAGGTCCTCTCCCAGCACGAGTACCGCGTCGGCGTTGCGGACCTCCTCCAGCGAGGCGCATGGCGCCGGGCCTTGCCGCAAGACGCCGACGACTAAGTGAAGCAACTGAGCCTCCTTGGCCGAGACACCTTGATAGAACCGCTCGGGCCCCACCAGCGTGCGCAAGGCGAAATTGGCCTCCAACGACGCGCGAGGAGAGCCGATGCCGACCACCTTGGTTTTGTCGGCCAGTCGTGGCCGTGCGTAATCCAGAGCGGCTTCGGCGCTGGCTGGTTCAAGAGGTTTCCCGCGCTCCAGCCGTAACAGAGGCTGATAGAGGCGGTGGTCACTATTGACAAACTGATAGCCGTAGCGGCCGCGGTCGCACAGGAAATAGCCGTTGACCTGGTGATGGTACCGGTTGCGGATTCGGCGCAGCAACCCGTAGCGTTCTCCCGGGATCGTGTTACAGCCCAACCCGCAATGAATACAAATCGAGGGAGCCGTCTGCAGGTCCCACTTCCTGGTGTAATGGTTCTTCAAGGTTTTGTCCGTGAAGACACCGGTTGGGCAAACCTCGACCAGGTTGCCGCTGAATTCGCTCTCCAGCACGCCGTCGGTTTGCCGTCCGAAATAGACCTGGTCATGCGGACCAAACACGCCAAAATCGCGCCCTCCCGCGTAGTCCCGGTAAAACCGCACGCACCGATAACAAGCGATGCACCGGTTCATCTCGTGGTTGACAAAGGGGCCGAGGAACTGGTTGCGGTGAGTCCGTTTGTCGAAGCGAAACTCACGGTAGTCGTGGCCGGTCATCACGGTCATATCCTGCAGGTGGCACTCGCCGCCCTCATCGCAGACGGGGCAGTCGTGCGGATGGTTTACCATCAGCCAGCCTAAGATCTCGGCCCTGAATTCGCGCGCCTCAGCGTCCTCAATGGAGATCCGAGAGTTCGGCGCTGCCGGCGTCATGCAGGCCATGACAATTCTGCCTTTGGTGTCCTTCTCGTCTTTGAATTGCTTGACCGCGCATTGGCGGCAGGCGCCGACCGAGCCAAGCGCCGGATGCCAGCAGAAATAGGGCAGGTTGAAGCCCAGCGACAGGCAGGCGCGCAGCAGGTTTTGCCCGTCGGCCACCTCATAGGGCTTGTTGTCGATGTAGATCGTTGCCAAGGGCGTTACCTCCAAGGACACCGCCGCTCGGC
>JBJKSV010000177.1:0-9588 GCA_046703605.1 Limisphaerales bacterium | reverse complement strand
GCCCGCGATTACGCCATGCCCGGCACGATGAAGGGTGTCGAAATTCTTGCCAGCCAACTCGGCGATGATGCCGGCATTACCGGCGCCGCCGTCCTTGCGCGCCGGGAGACGAAATAAGCCGGGCACTGACCGGATCTGCTTCACGCCAAGGGGCTCGCGCTGGCGCTCTTGGAAGTTTCGAGTAAATTATAGTGTAATTGATCGATCTTTTGTTCGTTTTTGAATATGGACAGCGCACCCTTCACTGTTTTGCTGGTCGAGGATGATATTAACGACGTTTTCCTTGTCAAACGCGCCTTTAAGATGGCACATATACAGAACCCGCTGCAGATCGTCACGGACGGCGAGCAGGCCATTCAGTATCTGCGCGGGGAGGACAAGTATGCGAGCCGCGCGGTGTTTCCGCTGCCGAAGCTGATCGTCATGGATATCAAGATGCCCGGAAAGAGCGGCTTCGAGGTCCTTGAATGGGTCAAACACGACTCGCTTCTGCGCCGCATCCCGGTCATCATTGTCTCCGGCTCTGATCATCCCGCCGACATCAACCGGGCTTACGAGTTGGGCGCCAACGCCTACATGGTAAAACCGGTGGACTTCCGCAAGGTGGAACATCTCTTCGAGTCCATCACCCATTATTGGGGCTTGGAATGCGCCAAGCCGGAGCTGGAACTTGCCTAGATCCTAAATCACCGACCCGTGCGGAAGCACCCCGTTTTTGGGAACGATGACGATCCCGTCCCGGATGTAATAGTCTTTGTGGTCCACAAAGTCCGGCTTCCCCTGCGGGGAGATCACCACGTTGTCGCCAATTCGGGCGTTCTTGTCCACAATCGTTGATTCGATCCGGCAGTTCCTCCCGATGCCAAGTCGCGGCCTGCCCTGGCTCTGGCTTTCCGCCACGGATTGTTGGGATTCGAAATAGTCGTTGCCCATCAGGATGGAGCGGCTGATGGCCGTTCCTTCGCCCACAATCGAGCGCAACCCGACAATGCTGAAGGAGACCGTCGCGCGGCTGAGGATGCAACCATCGGTAATGACCGCGTGGTCAATGTTGGCCCCGTTTATCTTTGAGCCGGGCAAGTACCGCGGCCGGCTGAAAATAGGCGCGGCCATGTCGAAGAAATTGAACCGGGGCAGTTCGTTGGCAAGGTCCAGGTTCGCCTCGTAGAAGGCCCGGATGGTGCCGATGTCCTCCCAGTATCCCTGGAAGACGTAAGAAAAGACCCGCAGCTCGTCAATAGCCTTGGGGATGATGTGCTTGCCAAAGTCGGCGAGCGAGTTGTCCAGCACGCGCCGGATGATGTCCCGGTTGAACACGTAAATCCCCATCGAAGCCAGCAATCGGTCGCCTTGGCCGTCGATGCCCAGCTTTTGATGCCATTCGGCCGGGAGCTTCAGCGAGTCGAGCACCGCCGGGTCCTTCGGCTTTTCCTCGAATCGTGTAATCCGCTTATCGGCCGCCATCTGCATGATGCCCAGCGACTTGGCCTCCTCGCGCCCAACCGGAATAGTGCCCAGGGTGATGTCCGCGCCGGTCTCCCTATGCTGGTTGATGATGGTGCGGAAATTCATTCGGTAGAGCTGGTCGCCGGAAAGAATCAACATGTAATCCCAGTCGTGGTTCATGAAGTGGATCATGTTCTTGCGAACAGCGTCGGCCGTGCCCTGATACCACGAGGTGTCGGCATAGGTCTGTTCCGCGGCCAGGATCTCGACAAAGCCGCCGGAGAAGTGATCGAACTTATAGGACTGCGAAATATGGCGATGCAGCGAGGCCGAATTGAATTGAGTCAACAGATAGACGCGCCGCAATCCCGAGTTAATGCAGTTGGATATGGGAATATCGACCAGGCGGTACTTGCCTGCCAATGGCACCGCCGGTTTGGCCCGTTCCTTGGTCAGCGGGAACAGGCGCGTTCCCTGGCCTCCGCCCATAACGACGGAGAGCACGTTGCTGGTGTTGAGCGATTGCCGCCCCGTGTACGATGTTGTATTTAATGATTGCACGTCTGCTCCCGGTTTCTTTTCTTATACCCTCTCCCCTAGCCGCCGATCAAGCAAATGCCGATCATGGCTCGAGGATCCGAACAGGGTAGGCATCCCACTGCGCGTCCACCGTGGCAACTTCCCAAGCGTGCAGCATCGCGTGCGCAATCAGCAGCCGATCGAACGGGTCGCTGTGGTGCGGCGGCAACCTGTCCAAAAAGAAGATGCCTTCATTCTCGATCGGACTCTCATGGAAGCCCGCTTCACGAATTGCGCCGGGCAGGAAACGCTCGGGGCGATCGGGCAGACTGAGCTTTCCGAGCGAATACTTAATCTGGATCTCCCATAGGCTCGTTTGATGGAGAATCCAGCAGCAATCGTTCTCATCGGTAGCCGCGCGAATGTGCTTTGGCAACCGAGGACTGTTCAACAGGACCCACACGGCAATCTGTGTGTCCATCAAGATCGTTCTCATCCCGGACGGCCGTCGCGTCGTGGCAGCCGATCATAAAAAGCGGCCTCAAAGTCTCTGAGGGGCGCATTGAAATCGTCCGGAACTTCGAACTGACCCTTCAGCACACCCAGTTTGAGGCGGCCTGGCCGGTATGAAGCGCGGGCGGGGTGCAACTCCGCGATCGGTTTGTTGCGCTGGCAAATCGTAATGATCTCGCCCGCGCCAGCCCGTGCTAGATACCGTCCTAAATGCGCCTTCGCTTCACTCAGATTGACCGTCATACAATTAGACTACTACCAGACTCATTGTTGTCAATTCCTTCGGACAATCCATGCCGCAGGGCGACCGACAAGGCGATCGCAAGCCATTCAGTCTCGCGCCAGTCGCCGGAGAATCTCCCGGTTCCGGTCATAGATATTCACACGCAACGGCAGGTGGCCGGGGAGCGCATGCGTGGCGCATCCCATGCAGGGGTCGTAGGCGCGGAAGGCCATCTCGATTCGGTTCAAGAGACCTTCGCTCACGTTGTCGCCCTTGATAAGGCCCTTGGCCGCGCGCTCGACGCTCATGGCGATGCGCGCGGCGTTGTTGCCGGTGGCGACGATCAGGTTGGCCATCGTGATCAAACCGCGCTCATCGGTCTCATAATGGTGGAACAGTGTGCCGCGGGGCGCCTCGACTACACCCATGCCCACTTTGGGCACGCCGGCGGGCAGGCGCCGCACTTCGGGACTGGTGATCTCCCGGTCGTTAACCAACTCCACCATCCTTTCCGCCGCGTAGATCATCTCGACCACACGCGCCCAGTGGTTGGCCAGGGTATGGTGAACCGGTTTGCCACCCAGCGTCTTGAAAAACTCTTCGCACGCAGCCTGCGCGTGTGGCGTCGCCATCCCCTCAGCGGCATTCAACCGCGCCAGCGGCGCCACCGAATAAACGCTCGTGTCGGGGCCTTCCACAAATCCCTTCCAGCCCCGCGGTTTGAGAAACGTGAACTTCATGTAACTCCACGGCTCGACGTGTTCGGCGATGAAATCGAGATACTGCTGCGCGGTGAACCTGCAAATCTCGCGCCCATTGCAAACGACGACGCGGAGCTGGCCGTCGTAGAAATTGACCCTGTTCTGCTCATCAACCATCCCCATGTAGCAGGTTTTGTGGGTGAAGGCATCCGACGTAATCAGTTTCACGTATTCCGCATTCTGGAGCAGGGTCGTCTTGATGACATCGAGGGTCCAGAGCGCAAATTCGAGACCTTCCTCAGCCAGTTGTTTGAACCCGGGCAAGTCTGCGGGGTCAAGGGCCTTGCTGACACCGCCTGGCAGACCCAAAACCGGATGCACCGTCTTCCCGCCGAAATAGGCAATGAGTTCGCGCATGCGCTTGCGCATGCCTATGACTTTCCTGCCGGCGTCCAGCCCGACCTTCTGAATGACCCCCAGGATGTTGCGCTGCGCGGGAGAGGCGTCGGGGCCGACAATGAAGTCCGGCCCGCCCAACACGAACACGTGCAAGGCATGGTCTTCGAGCATGAAGGCGTTATAGACCAGCTCACGAATCTTGCGCCCTGCCGGGGTTGGCTGCACCTGGTAGAGGTCGTCCAGAGTCTTGGCCGAAGCGATGTGATGGGCGGTCGGGCAGACGCCGCAGATGCGGCTGGTGATTTGGGGCATGTCCTCCGCGGGCCGGCCCTGGCAGAAGACCTCGAAGCCGCGCAGTTCAGGCACCTGCATGTAGGCCCGTTCCACGTCGCCTTTAGCATCAAGGTAGATGTCGATTTTGCCGTGGCCTTCCAACCGGGTGATCGGGTCAATCAGGACACGGCGGCGCCGGGCCTGCGAGGCGGCATTGGCTCTGGAGTTGGCTTCATTCCAGGCGGCTTGGGTTGCGGCATCCATGGCGCTATTCCTTTCCATTGCCCTGGGTGGCGGGCAGATTGATTTTGCGTCTGAGCAGGCTCTTGGCCAACCCGTAACGATAAAACGTTCCAATCGGGTCTGGAATTGCTTCGAGCACCTTCGCGATACCCGCCTCCTCCTTCGGCGCCACATTGGCGCAGAGAGAACTCATCATCTTCAAGCCCTGGTCCCGGACCCGCGAAGTAGGACCAAAACACCCGGTGCAAGGCATGTTCCCGTTGGCGCATTGGGCGCCGCAACCGCTGCGGGTCGCTGGCCCCATACAGACTATCCCCTGCGCTAGAAAGCACAGGTTCGGGTCAGCCAGGACCTGGTGTGGGCGCTTGAATTCCGTCAAGCTCAGGTCGGCGGGTTTGCTGGCCTTGCGAGGGCACTCATTGCACAGGGCAATGTCTGGGGCCAGAACCGAGCCTTTGGGAGGCATTTTCCCTTCGAGCAGAGCGCCGATGGCCGCCTGGGTGATCTTGGGCGTTGGCGGGCAACCCGGGACGTAAAAATCCACCTCCACAACCTGGTCCAGGGAACGGACGGTATTGCGCAGTTCCGGGAGGGTCACGCTGTGGCCGTTATCCTTGAACTCAAGACGCGGGCGGGTCTTGTGCTCATTCACAACGGTTGGAGCTTTCTGGTAATTGAAATCGAGGATTTGCTCGCGGCTGAACTGGTTGGCCAGCGCCGGGATTCCTCCGCTCATCGCACAGGAGCCGTAAGCAATCAGGAACTGACTCTTACGCCGCAAGAGCCGCGCCATTGCCTCCTGTTCCGAAGAACGGATCGCGCCGTTGAGCAAGGTGGCCACGATGGATTTATCCGGCATGGCCTCAACGTCTTTGTATTTGAAGTCCATCGCCACCGGCCACAGAACGATTTCGACCTTCTCGACCACTCCCAGAATGTCTTCGGCAAGATCGACCACGGTCTCTTCGCACCCCCCGCAGGAGGCGCACCAATAAAATGCGACTTTAGGTTTCATGCTGTCTCACAGTCAACGGCCAGAGGCTCGGCAACCGCCGCTGCCTCGGTGGTCTTCGCGTCGCGCTCCAGTTCCTTCATCTCATGGTCCCACTCCTCAACTTTGCGTGGGATGCCTAGAGGCCCGAGTTGCCTGACTTGCTCAACCATTTCATTCACCACCCGCTTGACCTTCTCTCCTTCGGCGGCCGAAATCCATTCCAGGCGCACGCGTTGCTCTTCGATGCCCATCTCCCCGAGCATTCGCCGCAGCATTTCGAAACGCCGGAGCATCTTGTAGTTCCCCTCCACGTAATGGCAGTCGCCCGGATGGCAACCGCCGATGAGAACGCCATCCGCGCCCTTGACCAGCGCCTGGACGATGAACTGCGGGTCCACGCGTCCCGAACACATCAGCCGGATGACCCGGATATTCGAGGCGTATTTCAGTCGCGAAACCCCGGCGAGATCGGCAGCGGTGTAGGTGCACCAGTTGCAGAAGAAGGCGACAATCCGCGGTTGCCAAAGGGCGGCGGACGATGGGCTATGGACAGTGGGCAAGTTCATGCGATCGTTTAGTATTCATCGGCTGGGTGGACATGCCAATGCCGTTGCATTAGGATGGTTCGGTGCCAACGGTTCACAGAGAAGCTGGATGCACCTTCTTCTTCTATGCAGATGGAATGAATTCTTTGAGCGCGAAGGTTAAGAATGTTGGAATTGATCGAGAGACCCTTACCGTTGAGTTGGTGGACGGCCGGATCATCAGTGTGCCGTTGACTTGGTATCCAACGCTGCTGCAAGCTGCTCCCAAACACCTGCGGTGCTGGAAACCTTGCGGAGCTGGCGGGGGCATCCACTGGCCGGATCTCGACTACCATCTCAGCGTCGAAGGTCTGCTTCGCGGGGCGCGCGAAGCTGAAGGCGTGTCTCGCCGGCTGCTGGCAAGAGCTTGAGGGCAGCCGATTACAAGGGCCCGAATGCGTAGTCCACGACCAGAGGGAGGGGCAGACGCCAAGGCTCCGCCGCTTTTGCGCTTCTTGCGCCTTTTCGTGGCCCTCGCTCCTTTCGGATTTCGAGTTTCGGATTTCGAATTTTCTCACCCGGCCAGCACTCCTTCTATCTCGCTAAAGATCTCCTGATCCTCGAACAGGTTCTGTCGGATCGACCCCGACGGGCAGGAGGCGACGCATGTGCCGCAGCCTTTGCAGAGCGCCTCATTGATCACCGCCTTCTGCCTCGCTTCGTCGAAGGAAATGGCGGTGTAAGGACAAAGCGGAACGCAGGATTTGCAGCCGGAGCATTCCTCCTCAACGATGAAGGCGGTGTTTGGCTCCTGCTCGATATAGCCTTTGTCGATGAGGGCCAACGCTTCCGCCGCGGCGGCGCCGGCCTGCGCGACGGTGTCGGGGATGTCGCGCGGCCCCTGGCAGGCGCCGGCCAGGAACACGCCGTCGGTGAAGGTGTTCACCGGCGCCAGCTTGGGATGGCGTTCGAGAAAGAAACCTTCGGAGCCGCAGCTCATGTTGAACAGCCGGCGAACGTCCTGGGCGTCGGCTTGCGGCTCCAGGCCGGTCGAGAGCACGACCATATCAACCGGGATGCGCCGCACAAAGCCCGCCAGCGTGTCTTCGACCCGAATGACCAGCTTGCCCTCCTCATCCTCGGTCATGGCCCAATCCGTGACCTCGCCCACGCGGCCCCGGATGAAATGCACGCCTTCGGTTAGCAGCTTATCATAAAACTCCTCGTAAGATTTGCCCGGCGTGCGCATGTCGATGTAGAAATTGTAGATCTCGGCGCCGGTATGTTCTTTGAGCAAGTGGGCCAGCTTGAGCGAATACATGCAGCAGACCCGGGAACACCAGCGATTGGTCTTGTTGTCGCGCGAACCCACGCAATGGATAATCCCGACCGACTCCGGGCGTTGGCCGTCTCGGAGGATGACTTCACCCCCGGTCGGGCCGGAGGCATTGACCAGGCGCTCGACTTCCAGAGCCGTATAGACGTTTGGAAAGAGGCCGTAGCCATATTGCGGGATGCGCCGGGCGTCGAATGCCTTGAAGCCGGTTGCCACGATAATAGTGCCGACCTTGATCTGCTCGAAGGTCTCTTCCTGGGTAAAGTCAATGGCGCGTTTCTCGCCGCAGGCCTCCACGCAGGTCTTCTTGCACTTATCGGTCAGAACTCCCCGCTTAAAGTTGAGGCAGACTTCCGGGTCGATGAGCACCACCTGCGGCGTGGCTTGGGGGAATGGGATGTAGATCGGTTTGCGCTTGCCCAACCCCTCGTTGAAGGCATCGGTGAACTTCGGCTCCTTGTAGATGCAGTTGGAGATACACTCCTGACAGCCGGTGCAAAGGTCTTCATTGACGTAGCGAGGCTTGCGCCGGACCGTCACCGTGTAGTTGCCGACGTACCCCTCGACCTTGACCACCTCGGAGCAACTCCACAGCGTGATGTTCTCGCGCGCCCCCACTTCAGACATCTTTGGAGTCAGGATGCAGGCGGCGCAATCCAGCGTCGGGAAGGTCTTGTCGAATTTCGCCATGTGACCACCGATGGACGGCTCGCGCTCGACCAAATAGACGCGTTTGCCCGCGTTGGCCAGCGTCAATGCCGAGTGAATCCCCGCAATACCCCCGCCGACCACCAATACATCCGGGTGGATTGGCGCCTTCTTCACGTCTAGGGCCAGGTGATGCCGCACGCGGGCCACCGCGGCGCGCGCCAGCGCCTTGGCCTTTTCGGTCGCCTCGTTCCGGTCCGTGTGGACCCACGAGTCGTGCTCGCGGATATTCACCATGTGGAAATAGAAGGGATTGAGTCCACCCGCTTCCACCGCCCCGCGGAAGGTGTGCTCGTGCAACAATGGGGAACAGGAGGCCACCACTACTCTGTTGAGGCCGAAATCCCGGATGTCCTTCTGGATGAGTTCCTGGCCGGGGTCAGAACACATATACCTGTAATCCCGCGAGAGAGCCACACCCGGGAGTGTCTCGACGTACTTGGCGACTTCCTGGCAATCAACCATGGCGGCGATATTGTGGCCACAATGGCAGATGTAGAAGCAGATCCTGACTTGAGAGTTGGCGGTAGAGTCCATAATCAGTTCGTTACCTTCGCCACCTCTCCTGGCCTTGATGCCTCTGCTGCCGGTCTCCACTTGAAGGGCACCGCGAGCCTGCTGAGCCCCAACTGGTCCTCCGGAATGTCGAAGGCCAGGCCCATCAATTGAGTAAAATATACCGTAGGTGCGACCACCGGCCCGTACTCATCGATGATGAGCGAATGATAAGCATCCAGGTTGAATTGGCAAAGCGGGCACACCGTTGCCAGGCAATCCGCCCCGCGTTTCCGGGACTCTTTGTGAAGGATATACACCATCCGAACACCCGCTTCCGGGACGGTGCCGGTGAGGCTGCCACCACAGCACTTGGTCTTGAGAGGAAAACGAACGACTGTGGCGCCCAGGGCCTCCAGGAGCCGGTCCATTGTAGTCGGATTGTATTGGTCGTCGAAGGTCGAATAGGGGCGAACAATCTGGCAGCCATAGTACGGAGCGATTTTCAGACCCTTGAGAGGGCGGCGCAGCTTTTGTTTGATGGCTTCCAGCCCGACGTCGTTGACCAGAACATCCAGCGGATGCCGCACCGGGGTGTCCCCGCTGTAGCCCAGTCCCACCGCCGCCAGCGAGCGGTCGATGGTCTGCTTCATGGCCGGATACTCATGGAAATAGTGCTTGGTCTTGTTGAGCACCAGGTAACAGGCTGCGCACGGGGCGAGGAGTTGCTGATTTCCACTCCGCTCGGCGAGGGCCAGGTTCCTGGCCGCCAGCACGCACGCTTCGCCCTCATCAATGGCCATATAGGCGGTGGCGCCGCAGCAGTTCCAATCTTTGATTTCCTGCAACTCGATGCCCAGGTGCCTCATCACCGGCAACAGCGATTCCTCGTAGGCGCGTCCCAGGCCCTTCAGCGAACATCCGGGAAAGTAGGAGTATTTCATGGATGGCTCCCTTCCTTGGCCCCAACCGCCGCCATCATTCGGGAGAGATCGCTTCGGCTTTGGATTTTCTCTCTTGCCACCGAGGCGCGCCTGGTCTTCAGCAGGTCGATTCCCAGCCGCCAATTCTTTAGCGCGGCAAAGGGGTTTGTCTTCAAAAAGAGTTTCATCACCAGGAGCAGTTCGGTAATCCGTCCGTACTTCCTGACCATCCGGTCAAATTCGCGAGCCAGCACCGGGATGGGAAAGTGTTTGGGATAGATGCTCTCATGG
>JBJKSV010000176.1:0-8062 GCA_046703605.1 Limisphaerales bacterium | reverse complement strand
GCAAGTCCGACCCCGACCTGCGCGCGTTGGGCCAGATCACCGTCCGCCTGGCGTGGCTGGAGGAGAAGGAAGGCCACTACGCCCAGGCTATCAAATGGCTTAAGATTTCTCTCGCAAAGAAGGTCTCGCCCGATCCGCAGGGCCTGGAGGCTCGGCTCAAAGAGATCCAGGCCAAGCTCAAGGAAGCCGAGGCGCACGGGCCCGCCCCGAAAGCATAGCAATCGGTTGGACATTTATGTGACGCGAGCCTAGGGTTAACGGCCATGACCAACCCCGTGCGCTGTCCCTGGGCCGGCGACGACCCGCTGATGATCGCCTATCACGACAAGGAGTGGGGCGTGCCCCTCCGCGATGACCAGCGCTTATTCGAGTTCCTGGTGCTCGAAGGCGCGCAAGCCGGTTTGAGTTGGTCAACGATCCTCAAAAGGCGTGCCGCTTACCGCGCCGCCTTCGACAATTTCGACCTCGCCAAAGTAGCCGGCTTCGGCTCACAACGCATTGCTCGCCTGCTCAAAGACCCAGGCATCGTCCGCAATGTCCTCAAAGTCAACTCCGCCGTAACGAACGCCCGCGCGGTTCTGGCCGTTCAAAAGGAGTACGGCTCCTTTTCGGATTACGTCTGGAGCTTTGTCGGAGGCAGACCTATCCAGGCCCAGCGGCAAGGCATGAGCGATATCCCCGCCAAGACCTCGGAGGCCGAGGCCCTGAGCGAAGACCTCATCTGGCGCGGCTTCAAGTTCGTTGGCCCGACCATCTGCTATGCCTTCATGCAAGCGGTAGGCATGGTCAACGACCACGTCACCGGCTGCTTCCGCTTCCGCCAGCTTGGGGGCGTCCCCCTCAAGAAACGGGGCGCAAATCGCTGAGTGAAGCGCTTTGCACCTCAACGGAGGGTTTCGGGTCGCGGCGATCCACCCAAATGAGGGCGCCCACGGACAGCAGTAGAATGAGTGGGTAATAAGCGAATTCCAGAGCCGCCATTATCGGGTGGAGCGGGCCGTGGGCGTAGCGGACGAGAGGAGCGAGCACATTCGTTGCGAGCAACACGGTCATGAGCGCCGGCCAAATCAGGCGGGAGCGTTTGAGGAAGACGGCCAGAGCGGGGGCAGCCGCCACCATATCATAGAGATTATGGTAAAGGGGCAGGAGGCTCAGCACCATCATGGCGGCGAGTTGGCAGACGGGTTCTTTCATGCGCATCACCATCGCAAAGAGGGCAAACCAGATTCCCCAACTCACCGCGGACACGGCCCCTGGAGAGCTGATGAAGGGCGCCACCACGCGCCGGAGACAAAGGTGATCGTATTGAGTCCAGCCACCGACGGAGGCAACCGCGCCGCCGGCCATCTTGATGGCCGCCAAGGGGCTCAGCCGCGCCCACACCAAGGCCGCGACGCCGCAAACGCCGAACACCGCAAAAGGCAGGATGAGCGTTTTGGGCCGCTTGAGCAGGAGTTGCAGATACACCGGAAAGACCAGGGATTGCTTCATGGCCGATAAGGCCAGGAATCCTTGACGCCGGGCGGAATCGAACGGGTAGGCGGCCAGCATCGCCGCGACGCAGACCAGCGCGAGATTTCCCAGGCCGATAACCAATCCCGTCCCGACCCAGCCGCAGAAGAATGCCGGGAGCAGCCAATTCTTGATTCCCTCCAGGCCGGTCAACTGCGCCAGGCGCCAACAGATGTAGGCAACCGAGGCGATGTTTATGAGGAGCATGAGAATGCGCGCCACGACCCAGCCGAAGATGAACAGCGGCGTCAGCACCAGCCAAGTGTGCGGCAGGTAAAGAGACTGGCGCAAGGCAATATCCGCCAGGTCCCGATAGCCCATCACGGTCCAAATGGAATAATAGGTGTAGAGGTCGTTGGAGACGCCAAAGAGCAGGTGCATGGAGCGGTAGATTCGAAACACGCTCCACACCACCGCCAATCCCAGCAATAAAAACGCCGCGACTTTTCCCCGCCTTTCCGGGTTGCGCAGCCAGGCAACGCCCTTCATCGTCGCATTAGAGCAAAGCCAGTGGGGTGCGTCAATTCCGGTTGCTCAGCAGTTCACTTTGGGCTTGCGAATGGAAAGAAACAAAAGCGACGGTTAGCGTCGCACTCCAAACGCTGCGCGAAGTCCGGGTGCGCTGGAACGGCCGACCGCGTTGGAGCCGGTGCAGGCCGCGGAGAAGCGGCTCGAGCGGGAACGGGCGGGAGGGGCTTGGAAGCTGCGCCAGCTCTGCGGCGCGGACCGGCGCTTTCGCTTTCCGGTAGGTGCAATGAGAATTTGCGGTCGGTTCCGGTATTTGCGATTTGCGGTTTGCGTTTTGCCGCGCACAATGGGCCTGTGTCCGTTGACCGGCGTCCCGGCGCCTGAATCGAGGCGCAAAGCGGCGCGGCCCGGAAGCGGTAAAACTGCAACAGAAAGAACAATATGACTGCGATAACCAGACGGGAATTCATGAAACAGGTGGCAATCAGTTCAGGAGCGACCGGAGTGCTGGTCGCCAGTGCGTCAAGGGCGGCGGCCAATCCGCTGGGTCTGCCTATCGGGAGCCAGGTCTGGCCCACGCGCGCCAGTCTTAAGGACTTTCCAGCCTACGTAAGGCGGATGGCGCGGATAGGTGTGACGCGGCTTGAGCTGTGCTCGCCGATTGGCTATGGGGCCGAGTTTGCGTCGTTGTCCGACCCCAAGGAAGTAAGACAAATCCTGGCCGACCATGGAATGAAATCCGAGAGTTCTCATTTCACCATGCCCGAGCTGCGACACAGCCACGAGAAGGGGATCGAGTGGGCGAAGGAAATTGGCATCAAGCAGATGATTACCGCGAGTCTGGGCGACGGCAATGGAGGGAGCCATCCGACGCTGGACCAAATCAAAAAAGCGGCGGATGAGTACAACAAGATTGCCGCGGTGACAGCGGACGCCGGCTTGCAGCAGGGCCTGCACAACGAGGGTTTTGAGCTGTCCCTCGTCGATGGCGTGCGAACCTACGACCGGCTGTTCGACCTGCTGGACCGGAAGCTGGTGAAATTCCAGGTCCAGATGTCCACGATCACGGAGGGCCTGGTTGCCGCGGATTACTTCACGAAGTATCCCGGCCGGTTCTTCTCGATGCACCTCCAGGACATCGACATGAACAATCCGCAACATCCACAGGTTGCCCTGGGCCAGGGCAGCATCGACTGGGTAAAGACCTTTACCGCGGCCAAGGTCGGCGGGGTCAGGAACTACTTCGTCGAGCAAACATGGCCTCTGACGCGACAAAGCGTCGCGTACCTCAAGGGCCTGAACGTCTGAAAAAGCCGGCGCCCGGCCAGATGAGGCGAGGTGGCGGCGATTCTCACTCTGAGGAACTTTGACAAAACCGCGGGACAAGGCATGATTGGGGGGAGCAGGGAAAGATGCCCGTTACATACAAAGATTATTACGAGATCCTCGGAGTGCCGCGGAGCGCAAGCGACGCGGAGATCAAAAAGGCCTTCCGCAAGCTTGCCCGCCAGTATCACCCGGACGTTGCCAAGAACAAGAAGCAGGCGGAGGAGAAATTTTAGGAGGTCAACGAGGCCTATGAAGTTCTCGGCGACCCGGCCAAGCGGAAGCGCTATGACGAGCTGGGGGCCAACTGGAGCTCAGGAGCGGAATTCAGGCCGCCGCCCGGGTGGGGGGGCGCAGGGGGCGGGCCCTTTCGCACACGCGGTCAGCGGGGAGAGGAGTATGAGTTCCAATTCGGGGGCACGGGGTTCAGCGACTTTTTCGAGCAACTCTTCGGCTCGATGAAAGGCCGAGGCGCGCGCGGATTTGGCGGGCGAGCGCCCATGGAAGAGGAGTTCGCCACTGAGCGTGGCCAGGATATTGAAGGGGACATCCTCGTCACCTTGGACGAGGTGATGCACGGTTCGGTGCGGGCGGTCTCGGTGCGGCATGGGGTCCTGTGCGAACATTGCGGCGGCACAGGACGGCGGGCACGGCATGTCTGTAACGTGTGCGGCGGCACGGGGCAAGTCTCCAAGACAGAGACCTACCAGATGAAAATCCCCGCTGGGATTGGAGAGGGCCAACGGCTGAGGCTGGCCGGGCGGGGGCAGGCCGGGATGGGGGGAGGCAGGGCTGGCGATTTATTTCTACGGGTGCGCCTGGCGCGACATCCGGATTTTGAGCCGGATGGCCACAACCTGGTTCACGAAACCGAGCTTGCCCCCTGGGAGGCCGTCCTTGGCGCTAATATCTCGGTGCCGACACTCGACGGCCATGTCAACATTCGCATCCCTCCGGGAACTCAGAATGGCCAGAAACTCAGGGTGCGCGGACGGGGACTGCCGGTGCGCGATGGAGCCAGCGGGGATTTGATTGTGGTGATGCGGGTCGAGGTGCCTGACAAGGTGGGCGAGGCCGAGAGAAAGCTCTGGGAAGATTTGGCGCGCCAATCGCGGTTCAATCCGAGAACGGGGCCGTAGCCAGCGGCGCATACGCCCGTTAACCTGCCATGTAGAGTCCGAGGGGCATTCCTCGAAATGCAGGCTTGAAGTTCGGATTTGCGGGTGGGAGAATTACTTGAAATATGAGTACTAAAGTATTGCGAGAGCTTATCCGATCGAGACGTCCCTTCGTGCTGCGGCTGACGGATGGTTCTCTGGTGGCCGTGCCTCATCCCGAGTTCATCTTAATTACCCAGGATGGCAAGACAGCGATAGTCAATACTGAGGGCGGCCGGATCAGCATACTCGACATTGAATTGGTAACCGCACTCGAGACTGCGGAAAGAACCAGCCAACAGAAGGAGTAGGGAGCGTTCTCGAGAACCTGAGGACGAGGGCATCCGCCGAAATGCAGGATTGCAATACCCGCCAACGGGTGGGAAATTGCCCACATGACGACATTGGTGACGGCAGACGATAAGGGGCGCATCCCCGTTCGTGGCACCAAGCCCGGTGGCAAGTACATGGTTACTCAGTCCGGTGGTGAGTGGCATGTCAGGCCTTATTCTACGGAGACGCCTGTGCCCAGGAACCGGCGAGAATGGACTCGCCCCAGCCACAAGCACACGGTGTGGGACCATCTCAGAGCCATGGCGGACGCTGGACTGCGACTGGAACGTTCGGAGACGGCCAAACAACCTGTGCCTCCATGCCGACTTTAGAATACCTCGCGGACACGAATGTCATAAGTGACTGGATGAGCGGCGCCGAGCCTGTCCTCGAGTGGCTGGGAGACCATCGGGAGGAAGTGGCCATTCGTACGTTCACTCTAGCCGAACTGCAGCGTGGCATCGAACTCAAGCAGGACGGCAAAGCGCGCCGCGAGCTTGAGCGCCAATTTCGCTTCATCCTCCAGGACTATGATGGCTGTATTTGGGTGTTTGATGAAGCGGCGGCCTTCGAGTGGGGACGGCTCATGGCGGAGGCCCGGAACCATCCCATTCCGTACGACGACTCGCTCATTGCGGCAATCGCGCGTTCCATGAACGCGATGGTTGTGACTCGAAACGTGAGGCACTTTCCAGGATGTCAAACCGTCGATCCATGGACCGACAGGAGGTTACCCGCCTGGCGTCCGGCGAACGACTGAGTTGCGCCGTCCACGATTTTGTCCCGCGTAGAGGCGTTCATCGAAATGCGGCCTGGAAGTTCGGATTTCCGGGTGGGAGAATTACTACCGAAGGAGTAGGGAGCGTTTCCACGGCACCGAGCTTGTCATCGAGTGGGCGCAGTCGGTGGGCAAAATCATCGGCGGCAGAATCACTGATTTTGTCCTCCATAATTTTGTCTCCGCATGGTGGGGTCCGCTGGCTCTCTCAGATCCCAAGCCTTTCGAACCGCGCTTTGACTTCCTTGAAATGGAAATCGAGCGAGCAAAGGCTTTCCAGTTCGCCGGGCTGAAAATGCCTTGAGACTTCGGGGTCGCTCTTGAGCTGAGCCAGGAAATCGGCGTCTTGCCTGCCGGCGTGTTTTGCCTCCCAGGTTTTCATGGAATTGCGCTGGACAAGTTCATAGGCCCCCTCGCGTGTCAACCCCTTCTTGATCAAGGCCAGCAACACGGTCTGGGAGTTCCATAAGCCGAGAGATAGCGCCAGGTTCCGCTCCATGTTTGCCGGGTAGATGATCAGGCCCTCGGTGAGCCTGGCAAGAGTGACCAGCATGTAATCCAGGAGGGTGCAGGAGTCGGGAAAAATGATGCGCTCGACCGAGCTGTGGCTGATGTCGCGTTCATGCCAGAGGGCGACGTCTTCCAGGGCGGCCAGGGCATTGCCGCGCAGCACGCGCGCCAGGCCGGAGAGCCGTTCTCCAGTAATCGGATTGCGCTTGTGGGGCATGGCGCTGGACCCCTTCTGGCCTCGGGCAAAATACTCCTCGGCCTCGAGCACCTCGGTTCGCTGGAGGTGGCGGAACTCGGTTGCCCATCGCTCGACGCTGGCGCCTGCTAAGGCCAGCGCACCGAGGAACTCGGCGTGGAGGTCGCGCTGGACGATTTGGGTGGCAATAGGGGCGGGGCGCAGAGCCAGTTTCTCGCAGACATATTTCTCGATCTCAGGCGAAAGATGGGCGTTGGTGCCCACCGCGCCAGAGAGTTTGCCCACCGCGACCGTCTCGCGCGCGGTCTTGAGGCGGCGCAGGGCGCGTCCAAATTCATCGTACATCAACGCCATCTTCAGACCAAAAGTGGTCGGCTCGGCATGAATTCCGTGGCTGCGGCCAATCATGGGCGTGAACTGATACTGTTTGGCCTTGGCGGCGATGACCTTCCGCAGCGCCTCCACGTCCTCGATAAGAATGTTGGCGGACTCGACCATCTGGACGGCCATGGCCGTGTCGATGATATCGCTGCTGGTCAGGCCGAAATGAAACCAGCGGCTGGCCGGCGCGCCGATGTTCTCGGCCACATTGGTTGTGAAGGCGATGACGTCGTGGTTGAGGGTGCGCTCCAACTCCTTGCAACGGTCGATGTTGAAGGCGGCGCGGGTCTTGATTTGCGCCAAGTCGGCTTCGGGGACGAGGCCCTGGGCGCAGAGCGCTTCACTAGCCAGGACTTCAACGCGCAGCCAGATCTCCAGCTTGCGCTGTTCGCTCCAAATCTCCCGCATCGCCGGACGCGAATATCGTTGAATCATACGGGCAGGTTAGGGTGCGGGGGAGCCATTGGCGACACTTTTGGCGATGGTCTAAAAGCCCATGCGTGCCAGTTCGGTCTCCAGCGCGGCCTGGAACTCCTGCAGATCGGGAGCGGGCGGCCTGTATCCCGGTTGTGTTGGGATGAGGCCGAGGCGTCCCATTTGATCAAAATACCATTCCGCAGTGTTGCCGTCCGAAAAGGTGACTTTGCCGCTGGCGATGGCGTTGGGACGAGCGACTTGATCGACACTCAAGGAGACGCCGCCCGGCTCCGAGGGCGGCTGGGGTTGCGGGGCGGGAGAGGATTGCCGGCCACGGGGAGGTTGAGCGCCCGGTGGCCCCTGGAGGATGGGGCTCGCGGCTTGGGAAGCCGCGACGTCCTTGGGCGTAAGCTTCAGGTCATCCACCAGCAGGCGAACATCCATATAGGTCAGCCGAAGACCCAATTCACCCGCAAGCCGGGTTTGGATCTCGGAAAGCTTCAGCCCTTGGGCAATCCATTCAGCGACCTTTTTGCGTTGTCCCTCGTCCAGATTCATAAAGTGTTGGCCATTTAATTGCCGTGATTGCGGAAGGATTCAACTCTTTTTTTATGCGGAAGGGAATTGAGCACCTGCTCAGGCCAAGCCGCCTGACGCCTCCGATAGGAGCGCGGACGCCCTCGTCCGCCACTGCGGGGTGCTCGAATTGCGGACGAGGGCCTCCGCGCTCCCATCATCACGGCGGCTATCGAATTGGTTTGGCAAGTGGGCCCCGTTTCGTGTTTAGTCCCGGCGGCTATGAGCAAGACAGCATTGATATTTGCGGGACAAGGCGCCCAAGTGGTGGGCATGGGCAAGGATCTTGCCGGGGCGTTTCCCGACGCGGCGGCGTGGTTCGAACGGGGCAACGCCGTCTTGGGGTATGATCTTGCGGCCATTTGTTTCAACGGACCGGAAGCGGAATTGACCAAGACCGAGCATGCG
>JBJKSV010000175.1:0-2693 GCA_046703605.1 Limisphaerales bacterium | reverse complement strand
CCTTTGAAACGCAATGTGCTGCCCCAGGAGTTGGGGGCGACAGGCCTGTTCCTCGCCAGTGACGGCTCGGCCGCCATCACCGGCCAGGTCATCTATGTGGATTGTGGGTACCAGATAATGGGGATGTAAGGGCGGCGGAGTGATGGATGGTGGGTGATGGATGGTGGATGATGGATTGGTTGATCCCGGGAAGCCTGCTCGGCTTCGCCATGCCCACAGCCCGGATTCGATGAATTGGAACCTTCTGAGCTTGCCGGGAAGACCGGCGCCGCTTAAGTGGATGAGCGGACGGCTCGATGGAAGTAATAACCACCGATCTCGACGCCTACCCGGCCCCCATCCATCATCCATTCATCCACCATCCATCTTCTTCCGAGTGAGGCGAGCCACATACCCGCCATCAACCTGGTCCCTGAATGGCAGCAATTCTCGCTCTCGTTCCAGTCTGAATTCCGGACGCTCGGTCAGGAATTGCCGGATTACAGACTCATTTTCCTCCGGTTCCAGGCTACAGGTGCTATAGACGAGCACCCCGCCCGGCTTCAAATATCGCGAGGCCTGGCGAAGCAGGTCCAATTGTTGCCGGCTCAGACGCTGGATCTCTTCGGTTCGGATTCGCCAGCGCAAATCGACCCGCCGGCGCATGACACCCGTATTCGAGCAAGGCGCATCGATGAGGACCCGGTCAAAAGAAGCCGGGCTATTCTCCTGGAGGAAGGCGGGCAAAATGGGCCTGGCACAAGTTATGCCGAGCCGGGCACAATTCTCCTCAACAAGCCTTAGACGCTCCAAACTAAGGTCATGGGCGACCAGGGTCCCTTGATTGTTCATGAGGGCGGCAAGAAACGTCAGCTTGCCCCCCGGCGCCGCGCAAAGGTCTAACACCGCCTCGCCCGGCTCAGGCGCCAACTCCAGGGGGGCGAGCAGGGTACTGGGATCCTGAATATAGAACAGGCCCTGGCGAAAGCTCTCCAGCCGATTCAGCGGGGGATGAGACTTGAGACTAAAGACCAGGTTCTCCCGGAACCATTCCCGGAGGAAAAAATCGTATTCGACTCCCTCCTCCCGCCATTGCTGGAGCAGGCGGGCCGGGTCGGTCTTGAGGGTGTTGACCCTGGCGAAGGTTGTGGGCGGCGTGTTATTCCACTCCATGAGTTGCGCTGCTGGGTGCGGCCCCCACCGGTCTCGCCAGCGGGCCACCAACCACTCGGGATGCGAATAGCCCAGATGAGGCTCGGATGCCTTGAGGCCGGCCAACAGGCTCATAGTCGCGTCAAACTCGCGCAGGTAATTCCGCAACAAAGCATTGATAAAGCCGGTCTGGGTGCCACAGCCCATCTGCCGGGCAAGCTCAACGGTCTCATTGACCGCCGCGTGGGGCGGAATGCGCTGGAGCCAGAAAATCTGGAACAGTCCAAGCCGTAAGACGTTCTGGAGCAATGGCTTGGACGCGGGGCGGGACGCCTTTCGGGCAATCAGCCAATCCAGCGTTGCCTCCCAGCGAACAATCCCGTAAACTAGCTGCTGGCACAGATGGCGGTCCGCGGGGATAAGCTGCGTCCGGGCCAGAGCCGCTTCAAGAAGGTCTTCTATGAAGTCCCCGCCTTGACGGCGTTGGAGGACGCGCAGGGTGATTTCTCTTGGTTTTCGCCCAGTCATGACCGCCAATAATCGCATTCCCCCAGAGGGGTGCCAGCTTGAACATAATTTATGAGAGAAGAATTCGAGAAAATGGCCGCCGCTGGCAAACTGGAGCGCCACCATATCGAGCCGTTGGTCCAGTTGACCAATAGCGGCTTTTGCATGCACCGGAGCTGGGGCTTCGGCCGGATTCGGACAGTCGATACGGTATTTGCGCGTTTCACGATTGATTTCGAACATAAGCCGGCCCATACCATGGACCTGGCTTTCGCCGCGGAGTCCCTCAAACCGATCCCTAAGGACCACATCCTTGCCCGCAAGGCATCCGACCCGGAGGGTCTTCAGCAATTGGCCGCCGCGGACCACCTTCAGTTGATCAAACTGGTGCTCTGCAGTTTCGGCGGCAAGGCGACTGCCGATCAAATCCAGCAGGTGCTCGTGCCGGACGTGATTCGCGAGGATTGGAAAAAGTGGTGGGAAACTGCCAGGCGCGAGCTTCGAAAGGACGGTCATTTCGAGGTGCCGCCCAAGAAGAGCGACCCGGTCGTCTATCACGAACAGGAGGTGTCCCTTCAAGACCGGCTCCTGCAGGACTTTCGCGCCGCCAAAGGGCTAAAGGCGCGGATTGCGGTGGCCGGGGAAATCCTTAAGAGCGGCGAGGACCTTAACGACAAGAAGGCTGTGGCGGCTGAGGCCGTGGCGGCTCTGGATGCAGAAATCCCCAGTTACCAACGCACGCAGCCCTCCGTTGCACTGGAGGCCATTTTCGTTCGCGATGACCTGCGCCAGGCTGCCGAACTGCCGCTGGCCGAGGGCGCCTTGGACGCCAACGCTATCTGGTCGCAAGACCTGAAGGTCGGCCCCGTTGTCGAGGCCCTTCCGGCGTCAAAGCACCACCGCGCCCTGGAGTCCTTTAAAGTGGCCAGCCCGGAGCATTGGCAGGAGGCGGTCCTGGGCGCTCTCAATACCGTCTCGGCCAAGCTCTGCCGCGAGTTGGTCAATCTCCTGGTGCATGACGGCAAGCTCGACGCCCTCAAGGAGACCCTCGCCCG
>JBJKSV010000174.1:0-3519 GCA_046703605.1 Limisphaerales bacterium | reverse complement strand
CGTACAGGCAGTGCCAGGCTCCAGTTCCCCGCCCGGATGTTTGAAAGGCTGGCCGCCGGCGGTGAAGTTGGTCAATTGGGCGCCGGTGCCTTGAGCGAGAATGATGTGGCAGGCGTTGCAATCATTGGCCTTGATGGTCTTGCCGGTCTTTTCGGATTTATGGTTTCCGTCGTGGCAGCGGGTGCATCCGGGCCAAATCATGTGGCCGATGTTGTCGGGATGCACATTCCACTTGGTTTTCATCTCCGGGAAGAAGTTGCGTTCGTAGATGGTTTGGACGGTGGAAATGGTTTTGAGCAGGCCAGCGCTTTTGGGGTAGGCGTTGGCCAGGACGGTAGCGATGCCCTCGGTGGCCTCGACGGTGGTTTTGTACGGCCGCGTCAGGACATAAACAGCGTTGCTCTTGACGAAGGGAAGGGAGCGATCGATTTGATCGAGTTCGAGGGCCAGGTTGACCGCCGAGTTGGGGGACAGGAACTTGTGGGCGGGGCGGTTGTGGCAGTCGATGCAATCCATCGTGCGGATGGTGTACTGACTGATGTCATTGGTGAAGTCGGGCGTGTGATAGACGGTGACCTGCCCGGTAGTACGGTCAGTCAGGCGCACCCAAGGGATGACCTGGCGCTGCTTGTCGGTGGCAATGTATTCGATCTTATTTTCGATCGACATGTGCCAATGAATCCCGTTGACAGGTCCGCTGCTGGGGTTGCCTCCGCCGACCTTGAGGACCATGCGAATGGTATATGGGGTGTTGGTGCGATCGCTCAGGAAATAATACAAGGTGCGGTCGAGGTTGCCGATGAATGCTCTTGGCCAGTGGCACTGCTCGCAGGTGGCCTGGGCCGGACGCAGGTTGGCCACGGGCGTGGGGATGGGGCGGGGGTATTTGTCGAAGAGGGTGGCATAGACCTGGTAAGTGCCGGAGAGTTTCGAGCGCACAAACCAACTCGCCCCGGGGCCGATATGGCAATCGGCGCAGGCGACGCGGGCGTGAGGCCCGTTTTCGTAGGCGGTGTACTCCGGCTTCATGACAGTATGACAGGTCTGGCCGCAAAAGCTGACCGACTCGGTGAATTGGTAGGTCTTGTAGCTGCCAACCGCTGAGACGAGCAGGAAAAGCGCGCTGCCGCCGATGAAGTATCCCAGGATTCGGCGGTCGCGTGGGCGGGAGAGATCGATGGAGAACGGCGGCACTGCGCCGGTAGTTCTTAAGCGGTGCCGATGCCAGAGCGCGCCTCCGATGGCCAGCGCCAAGCCCAGGATGAGGAATCCCGGCGCCACGAGGTAGGTTAGGACCCCGATGTAGGGATTGTTGAAATGGGCGAAGGCATCGAGGATAAAGAGCAGCAGGAACGAAAAGAGGCTGCCCAAGGCGATGGTCAAGCCCGCGGCGCTGAACCAGTTGCGCCACCACCGGTTGCGCTGCCGGGGCGGAGTAGGGGAATGAGACTCGGAAGCGTTCATTGCAGCACCAGGGCCAATTCATTGCGCCTCGGCGACCAGGTGCGCGCCGGGGCATAAGTTAGGAGTTGAGTAATGCTCATGGGTTCGATTCTGACGATTGCTGAGGCGCGGGTCAATAGCCCAGCTTGTACATGAAGAATCCGGCGGCCATCAGGCCGACGCAGATGAGGGACATCTTCAGGGCGGAACCCGCGAAATAGGAGGCGGCCATCATCAGCGCGCCGATGCTCATCGGCACCCACGACCGCTGCTTCTTGCCATAGATGAAATAGCCCATGCCAATCGACCCCCAGACGAGGGAGGCAAACAGGAAATTCGTGTTAAACAAGCTGCTCATGCTACCTTACTTCTGCCACAAAATGTGGCTCGCCTCCAGCGGCACTGCCACTCCTGGAAAATACGGGACGACCCGCGGCGTGTAGTCGGCTGCGGGGCGGTTTGCCGGCACACTCCCTTTATAGACATATCCGTTGACAGCCCCGGCCAGCTCGCGCGTTCGTGTCATCCCCTCCTGGATGCAGGGGCGGTCGTCGGCGCCCTCAGCGTAAAGCTCCAGCCGAACCGCCTCCGGAGCGAGTTCATCCAAAAAGACCTGGACTTCAAATTGATGCCGCTCGCCGGCGGTTTCAATTTTCACCTGGCCAAAGCGGAGGCTCTCCCATTTCCGCCCCAAGGTGCGCCGCCAATCCACCATTTGCACACCGGCAGCGCCATTGTCCGAGGCGCGTTGCTGGCAGGCGGCGAGGGCGGGCAAATAATACTCCTCGGTGTATTGGCGGACGGTGCGGTTGGCGGAAAACTGCGGAGTCAACCGGGCCATACTCTCCCGGATGCGCTTGACCCAGGCGACGGGGACGCCGTTCTGGTCTCGCTGGTAGAATTGGGGAACAACCTCCTGTTCGAGGCAGCCATAGAGTGCCTGGGCATCGGCGGCATCCCATTGAGGGTCATCCCCGTGCTCCAAGCCATCTCCGATTGCCCAGCCAACCTCGGGGGTATAGGCCTCAGCCCACCAGCCATCAAGGGTGGAGAGGTTCAGGGCGCCATTGACCAGGACCTTCATGCCGCTAGTGCCGCTGGCCTCCCACGGACGCCGGGGCGTGTTGAGCCAGACATCCACCCCTTGGACGAGACGCTCGGTCAGGAGCATGTCATAGTCGCTGAGGAAGACGACATGGCTGCGCGCCTCTGTCCGTCGGATAAACTGAATCCATTGCTGAATCATGGCCTGGCCAGGATGGTCGGCGGGGTGGGCCTTGCCGGCAATAATGAGCTGCACGGGACGCTGGGGATGGGTCAGGAGGCGTATCAACCGTTCCGGATCGGAAAGGAGCAGATTGGGCCGCTTGTACGTCGCAAAGCGCCGCGCGAAACCGAGGGTCAAAGCGTTGGGGTCGAACAGGTGGCGCGCTCGCTCCAGTTCTTGCGTGGAGGCGCCGGCGACAGCCAGCTCCCGGACTAAACGTCCGCGGGTGTACTCGATGAGCGAGGCGCGGCTGGCGGTTCGGAGCTGCCAAAGCCGCACGTCGGAGACGCCTTGGACGCACTGTTCGAGGGTCGCCTGCGGGCCCAGCCAGCGATCTTTTCCGCAGGTCTTTGTCCAGAGTTCATCGGCCTGGGCCGAATCCCAACTGGGCATGTGCACGCCGTTGGTGACGTGCCGGACAGGCGTTTCGGCTTGCGGCCACCGCGGGAACAACGGGGCGAAGATGCGGCGGCTGACGGCGCCGTGCAACCGGCTCACTCCATTAACGGCGCCGCTGCCTCGAACGGCCAGGTAGGCCATGTTGAAGGTCTCGGAGGGGTCCGACGGGTTGAGCCGACCCAGGGCCAGCAGGTCGTGAATGGTGATGCCGAGCCTTTGGGCGTAGCCGCCCAAATACTGCTCGATGAGGGCAGGGGCAAAGCGGTCGAAGCCGGCGGGCACAGCGGTATGCGTGGTAAAGAGGTTGCCCGCTCGCGTGGCGGCCAGCGCCACCTCGAAGGGCTGCCCGCTTTCTTCCATGAAATTGCGCGCCCTTTCCAGAACAGCGAACGCGGCGTGTCCCTCGTTCA
>JBJKSV010000173.1:0-5974 GCA_046703605.1 Limisphaerales bacterium | reverse complement strand
TGAAAGCCGCGCGGGGAGAGGTCGGCCAGGACGAGTTTCCCGCCTGGTTTCAAGACGCGGGTCATTTCATCAAACACCTGCCTTGGCTTGGCCAAGTGATGGAAGGTGTTCACGCTGACCACTGTGTCAAAGCGGGCGTCAGGCCAGGGCAACTGCTCAGCGTCGTGCAGGACGTAACGAACCCGACAGCGGGCGCCCGCCTCCCGGACGCGCACCTTGGCCGCCCGTTGTTGCTTAGGATCAACGTCCAGCGTAGTGATGCGCTCCGCATGCGGAGCTATCGCGGCCAGGAAACGGCCCGTGCCGGTTCCGATTTCCAGCACGTGGCCGGGCAATGGCAGAGTCTTTGCCAGCAGGAATTTGACGCTTTCCTGCGGATCATAGCCGAAGCCACGAAGCAAAACCTCGCGTTGCTGTACCTGTTGCAGCCGGCCCCGGCCTGGACTGTTGTCGATTACTGATTTGACCATAAGCGAGCATAACCAGGATGCCTCGGGCTGACAAACCCTTCAGCGAGGAAGCATGCCCAAAACACTCAACCGCGCCCCTTAGCCAGCCCCCCACTTGACCAATCCCGGTCCTGTCATAAGCTCCAAGCTATGGAATACCTGAATCTGGGTTCAACGGGATTGAAAGTTTCGAGGCTTTGCCTGGGCTGCATGACGTATGGTTCGCGGAAGTGGCGCGAGTGGGTGCTGGAGGAACCGGAAAGCCGCCCCTTCATCCGCAAGGCCCTGGAGGCCGGCATCAACTTCTTTGACACCGCCGACGTGTATTCACGCGGCGTCAGCGAAGAGATTTTAGGGCGCGCCCTCAAGGAGTCTGGCCCGCCGCGCGACCGCCTGGTGATAGCCACCAAGGTGCATGGGGTCATGGGGGACGACCCCAACCAGCGCGGCCTGTCCCGCAAGCACATTTTCCACGCCATTGACGACAGCCTCCGCCGGTTGCAAACGGATTACGTGGATCTCTACCAGATTCACCGCTTTGACCCGGCAACGCCCATGGAGGAAACGATGGAAGCGCTGCACGATGTGGTGCGTGCGGGCAAAGCGCTTTACGTGGGCGCCTCATCCATGTGGGGCTGGCAGTTTGCGACGCTGCTTCATCTGGCTGAGCGGCGAGGCTGGACACGCTTCGTTACAATGCAGAATCATTACAACCTGCTTTACCGTGAGGATGAGCGGGAGATGATCCCCTTCTGCCGCGCGGAGGGAATCGGCCTCATCCCCTGGAGCCCGCTGGCCCGCGGGAAACTGGCCCGTCCTCCGGAGACTGACGCGACCACGCGGTCACGAACCGACGAGTTTGCCCGGATTCTCTATGGAGAAACGGTCGAGTCTGACACCAAGGTCCTCGCGCGCGTCCAGGAAGTTGCGGCGGGGCATGGCGTGCCGATGGCGCGGGTCGCCCTGGCCTGGCTGTTGCATAGGCCCGGCGTTACTGCCCCGATCATCGGCGCCTCCAAACCGGGCCATCTCGAAGAAGCGGTGGCGGCTTTGAGCCTGAAACTCAGCGCGGAGCAGACGCGGGCGCTTGAAGAGCCTTATGTGCCGCACGCAGTCGTGGGACACGAATAGTCGATTCAGCTTTTCGGTTTCGCATCGTCGGCGTGGAAGTGGCTGTCGCGGGCACCAAGGACGAAAACTTGGTTCCCGTGCCGAACCGGCTCGCGGCGCCGACGTTCTTCAGCCTGGACCGAGATTTCTCCCGCCGGCGGCTGGCACACCGCAATTACGCCCTGATCTGGCTGGACGTTGCGGATGACTGTGCCCCGGAGTTCATCCACCGGTTCCTGCGGCATCCGGCGTTCGACACGCAGTCAAAACGGACGCCCTGCCACCGGTGCGTGCGCCGGCCGGCCATGCACCCGTTCGTAAGCCTGGCAAAACGGGCACAGCCGGCCTTCAACGCGCTTCACCAGCCAGAACGCCGAGCCCCGCTGCCGTTTTCGGGCGCGGCGGCAGACGGGACAATTTTCGCAGACCTTGGCCAAGGCCCGGTCGAGCGCTGATGGATGGCTGCTATTCAATTTCGGTAATGACCACGAATGCTTGTTTCAACGCAATATTCAACGCCACCTCCCGCCTGCCCATAGCGGGATTCCGTTCTTGTCGCGGAGCTTGAGCGCTTGGTCGCCTTTTTTGACCACAGCGGCAATCATGGCCGGCTTGCCGTCGAAAGTAATCCGCGAGCCCGTCACCTCAACGCTGTCCCTCGCCGCAATTTTCACCTCCTGCCGGTCGAGATACCAACTCGGCCCGAGGTGGACAGAGATGGTTTCCGTGGCAGTCTTCACCTGCAGATGCACGCCGTAACTCATGGCCCGGCGCGGCGTGAACTTGTCCACGCTGACGACTTCGCCCTTGATAGTCTGGACGGTGTTGGTGTCATACATTCGGCCGTAAGGGCTGCCGGGGCCCCATCCACCACCGCCTCGTCCAGGTCCCCAGCCGCGACCCCCGCGCCCAGGACCGGCCTGACCGTAGGTTTGCGGCCCGCCCAAAAGACCGACGAGCGCGAGCACGGTAAGTGATGCAATCAACTTTTTTATGCGTCTCCTTTATTTTATTTCTTTGCGGTTGACAGAAAGTCTCGGAACTGCCGCGGCTGTCCGCGCCCACCTCCGAGCTTGTAAGGACCGTTTGGGCTGCCGCATTCTGCTTCAAGGTCTTCCGCTCGTGGAAACCAGGTTCATGCTCAGCAGGCTCCAACCAGCCGACAATGACTGCGATGGCGACCCCTGCGGCCAAGGCGAGAGACAGCTTGACGCGGTCGTGGGAGTGAAATTGCACTTCCGGCAACAGCCCGACTCCCGCGATGCACAGAAATGTGCCGGCGCAAAACGCCAGGGCATTGCCCAAAACCATTGGATTGTCCGAAGCAAAATGACTGACACCGGCGGCAAAGAGCACTGCGCCGGCGGGTGTGACAAAGGCAAAAAGGGTGTTGATCAGATGCCGGGCAAAGCGCGAACAACCGTTGGCCGCCATTAGCGTGGCCACCGCCATTGCGTCGAACGGTTTGTGCAGGATGATCACCAGAGCGGTACCCAAGCCTAGCCAGGCGGCCGAACCGCGCGGCACGACGTTGACAGCGGCGGCCAACGCTATCCCTCCCATCAACGAGTGCAAGGTCATGCCCACGGTTGTCGCAATCCACGAAAGCTGGCCGGCGGATTGCTCCGCCAAAGTAGGCGCGGGCTTCGCTTTCCCAACTGGAAGGTTGCGCTCCGGCGCGCCCTCCGAAACGTCGTGATGATGATGTGGGAAAAATCGTTGCAGGAAGAACATCGCCAAAAACCCACCCAAGACATAAACTGCTGTTTGATCCATCGAACGATTCTCGTGTGCGGCGTGTGGAATAACGTGGAGCAACGCCATGCTCAACATCAGCCCGGCAACGAAGCTGCCCGCTGTTTGCAGCCGTGCGTGAGTCAGCCGCAACGCGAGCAGCAACCCACCGCCTGCCAGCGAGGCCAGCAGGACACACGCGCAGTAGATCCCTAGTTGCGTCGAAGGAGAAAGGCTGAACTGATTCATTTGCAGGAACGGTTGCTTTCAACAGCGGAATGAAGGCGGTGCGGCGTAACACGGTGGAATCACCCGGGCGCGATAGTAGATTTGGCGGTCATGTCGGGAGGTCTGGACTTCTTCTCGCTCAACGAGTATCTCCAGCCATTTGAGAACCTCGAGACGATTGACCCCGAGGCCGCCTGCCAACTGCTCCACTGTGCATGGCCGCCGGCGCAGCAGCTCCAGCAGGGCATCGCGGTCCAGCTTGGCCGTCGTGCGCGACCGTCGCGACGGATGCTGGGCGATCACTTCGGCCGCCGGGCTGAACTGCCGGGCAAAATGGGCCAGCGCGTCTGCCGGGACGCAGAGGGCAAAATCCTCCGCGGGCGGGCGGGCGACGGTGTTGAGCTGCACGCGGTCGGGGCGGATGCGCCTGACCCAATCGGCTATCTTTTTCACGTCGGCTTCAATGGCCGTGTAGCCGCCCAACAAGAACACCTCGAGCCAATACTGTCCGCTGAATTCGCCGCGGAGTTCAATCAAACCCTCAACCATCTTCTCGAATGTCAAATCCGCGTGCGGCCGGTTCACGAACGCAAATTTGAAGGCGTCGCCCGCGTCGAGCGACGGCAATACCACGTCCGCCAGAGCCACGGCTTGGCGCACGCCCTTCTGCCAGAACAACGAGCCGTTGGTGAGAACCGCCACGGGGATTTTGGTCAGCCCGCGGATGCGCTCGATAATCTCCCCCAGGCGCGAATGCAGGGTCGGTTCACCTGAGCCGCTGAGGGTGATGTAGTCGGGGTGGCCAGGGAGCTTCTGTTTCAGTTCCTCTAGCACTGCGTCCATCGGCACCCACTCGTTGCGCTCGACCGTCTTGCACGTCGTACGACCCAACTGGCAATAGATGCAATCGTAGCTGCACGTCTTGAACGGCACCAGGTCCACGCCCAGCGAGCGACCCAGGCGGCGTGAAGGCACCGGGCCGAAAACGTATTTGGATTTCTTGCTCATGTCACCCATGCCCGGTTCGTGTTTCCGGCTGCTCATTTTGAGACGTTTTCCAAAGCCGGTGAGAGGCTTGTTTTCGCCTGGCACGTTTCTACAGCCCTCTAAGAAGCCGGCGCAACTCGCGACCGTGCCCTGCCTCATCGGCTGCCATTTCCTCCAGTTTCATCCTGAGCTCGGGAAGTTCGAGTTGTTCCGCCAGCTTGGCGTGAGCCAAATAATTGGCCACGTCCTCTGCCTCCATCTTCACATCCAGTTCCAGCATCCCTTTGAGGTCGGTGAGTTTGTCGAACGGCTTGGGTGTGGTGGTTGGCTCGCCGCCGAGGTCGGCAATCACGTCCATCAGGTAGGTGGCGTGGCCCAGTTCGTCCTGTGCCTCCTTCTTGAGGAGTTCGCGCAATTCGGCGGCGACCAACCCATAACATTTGGCGGCTTGGTAGGTGTAGCGGATGACCGTGCCGAGTTCGGCAGCCAAGTCTTCGTTCAATCCTGTAATCAGGTCTTCTTTGCTCATAGTCTTCCTTTCAACCAGTAAGTTTGTTTTTCGCATAAGATGGATGCATCCTAACTCGGTTTGACCTGGTTAGGATTATTTGCTGGTGGAGGATTCTGTTGCGTCATTCCACCTTGTCTCTGGCCGGCGCCAAAACCCCGGCCGCGCCCAAAGCCTTGGCCGCCTTGTCTCCGACCGCCGCCCCGGCCGCGACGCTGGCCGCCGCCGCATGGTCCCATGCCTCTGCCGGCCGGCCCTTGGCCGAGCGGTCCGGTTCCATCACCCATTGGTGTCATAACTTGTTCCTTTCGTTTAGTTTTATGTTCCGTGGTTAAATCTGTTTGCCGCGGCTCACCTGGAGGCCGGGCGGCGGCACGGCCCGCCACCCCGGGAACGTTGCGGTGCAAGACCAGGCTCCCGACGGCCCGGTCAATATGCCGGGCCACGACAGGACACTTGACCTTGAAAAGGAAAAAAACGTTTTGCTCGCAGCCATCGAGCGATTCGAAGTTCGCCTAGCCTTTGGGAATGATGAGGCCTCTTTCACCGTAAGATAGGGGTCTTCCTGCCCCGTCAACTCGCGCACCTCCCGCTGAATGTCCCGGCCAATGCGGGCCGGCGTCTGGGTCAGGTCCGCTTCGCTGGCGCGCCGGAGGGCCTCGCGCAGAATTCTTTCCTGCACCCGCGGCTCATGGCTCGCCAGCCGCGCGACGCTCAGCGCCTGCCCTGCAAAGCAGGGAATGCAATCCAATGCGCTCTTCATGCGTAGCGTTCCCCTCCGGCGCCGTGGTAGCACGCGTGGCCGTAACCGTGACGGTGATGGCCGTGGTCACAGGCCGGAGTTCCAGCTTGCAATGCATTGTTCAAAAATGCCTTTGCCACGTTCTCCGGCGTTTCGCCCGGCACGCCGGCATGCACGGCGATGCCGTTTTGCGCGAAGAGGTCCAGGGCGCGCGCG
>JBJKSV010000172.1:0-3575 GCA_046703605.1 Limisphaerales bacterium | reverse complement strand
TTGAAAAAGTAAGGAAATGGTCGTGGGAGACCACTTGGGCGGTGGCCGGCTTTTTTTCCTGGGTACTGCTGCCCATTACGGTCAGCCTGGTCCTGCTGCCGCATTTCGGTTCGTTTTACGCGTCGCTTGATCCAGGGCTGGTGTTCAAGGTGGCGCTGTTCGGCGCCATGTGGGGGGTGGGCAACGTGAGTTACGGTCTGACGATGCGACACCTGGGCATGTCGCTGGGCATTGGAGTGGCAATCGGCGTGACGCTGGTGGTGGGGACGCTGGTGCCGCCGCTCATTCACGGACAGGGCGCGACGCTGTTGACCACGCGCAGCGGCCTGCTGACCTTGGCGGGAATTGCAGTGGCATTAGTGGGCATTGCGATCGTTTCCGTTGCCGGCCATCAGAAGGAACAGCAGATGGGCAAGGAGGTCCAGGAGTTCAACGTAAGACTGGGCCTGGCGCTGGCAGTGATGTGCGGAATTTTTTCCTCGGGCATGTCGTTCGCTATTGACGCGGCTACTCCCATTTCAAGCAAAGTGCTTCACCTGGGCGTGAATCCGCTTTATGCGGCGCTGCCAACTTACGTGATCATTATGGGCGGCGGGGGGTTGGTGAACTTCATCTACTGCTTCACGCGCCTGGGATTCAAGAAAGAAATTTCGGTGCGCCGCGACCTGTCGCAGACCAAGGGGACGATCTCAAAGAATGCAGTGCTGGCGGCGGCCGGCGGCATCATGTGGTATCTGCAATTTTTCTTTTACGCGTGGGGAGCCGCAAACATCCCGCAGCGCCTGAGCTACGTGAACTGGATGTTGCACATGAGCATTTATGTGCTGTGCGGCGGCCTGGTGGGGCTGGCGCTGGGCGAGTGGAAGGGCGTGGCCTCGCGTCCGGTGCGGCTGCTGTGGGCCGGCATCCTGGTGATTATTGCGGCGGCGAACCTGGTGGGGCTGGGCATGGCTTCCTGAGCAGTGCGATCGAACTGGCGGGTGGAATCAGTCGGGCAAAGGCAAGTCCGGGCTGAAACCCTGATCAAGCAATTCGTAGCGAAGCTGTGCAAAAGTGGTGTACACCAGCGCCTTGATCCCGAGCGCGCGCGCCGCCTCAACGTTCACGGGCTTGTCATCGATGAACAAGGTTTGTTCGGCGGGTGTGCCTAACTTTTCGAGAGCGTGGCGGTAGATGGCGGGATCGGGCTTGGCGATTCTGAACTGGTAGCTCCAGATCAGTGCGTCGAAATCGGAGAGCCAGGCGAATTCACGCTCGAGGCTTTCGAGGACGCTGTCGCCGATGTTGGAGAGGACGGCGGTGAGGACGCCACGTTGCTTGAGTTTCTGCTGCCAAGCAAGCATTGCGGGGTCGACCTGAGTCCACATGCGGGCGTCCCATTGGTTCAGTTCTCTGATGATCGCGTCGGGTAGGCTCAATCCGGCATCGCGAACGAGCTTTTGCCAGAATGCGAGGCCGGTCAGCTTGCCTTCATCGTAGGCGTGGCGGTCAGCCCAATAGAAGTGTTCGAAGCGCTCGGGGGTGAGGCCGGTGAGGCGTACCAATTCGGCGTGGGCTTTGTCATCCGGCGGTCCGGTCAAAACCATTCCAAAGTCGAAGATTACCGCACGAATGCCCAATCCGCCTCCCGGTGGACGTCCGTGTATGGTTGAAAAGGACGCCTCACTTTCATTGTGCACGACCGGCCCTGGTTCTGACGGGTGGCCGAGTGCAAACTGAACCGGGCGGGAAACGGATGCGCTTTTCATCGCGGACAAGCTGGAATACCGAGGAGAGCGAGCTGGCGCGCGCGCACCGGCTGCGCCTGGAATCGGGACTGCCTCTGGCCGACCTGACGGCTTCGAATCCGACATGCTGTGGGTTTGAGTATGCGCCGGATTTGCTCGAGGCATTGGCGGACCCGCGGGCGATCGAATATGACCCGCAGCCCAAGGGGATGGCCAGCGCGCGGGAGGCAGTCTGTGGGTACTACGCGGATCATGGCGTGGCGCTCGATCCGGGGCAGATCGTGCTGACGACCAGCACCAGCGAGGCATACAGCTTTCTGTTCCGGCTGCTTTGCGACGCAGGGAACGAAGTGCTGGTGCTGCAGCCGGGCTATCCGCTGTTCGAATATCTTGCGGGACTTGATGATGTGCGGCTGAAGGCGGTGCCGCTTGTGTACGATCACGGCTGGCAGATAGATCCGGAAGCGATCCGGCGAGCCGTCGGTCCGCAAACCCGCGCCATTATGCTGGTGCACCCGAACAATCCAACGGGGCATTTCACCAAGGCGTGGGAGGCGGAGGAACTGGGGGCGTTGTGCCGGGAGTTTGACCTCGCGCTGATTGTGGACGAGGTTTTTCTGGACTACGGATTGGGCGAGACGGGGCGGAGCTTTGCGGCAGGGCTGGATGGAGTGGCGGTGTTCGTGGTGAGCGGGCTGAGCAAGATCGCCGCACTGCCGCAGATGAAGGCGGCGTGGATTGTCGCGGCGGGGCCGGAGAAGGCGGCGTCCCTTGACCGGCTGGAGGTGATTGCGGACACTTTCCTCTCGATGAACGCGCCTGTGCAGTGCGCGCTGCCCAGGTGGCTGGCGGGACGACACGAAATTGAGCGGCAGATACGCGAACGCGTCAAGGCAAACCTTGCGGAGCTGGATGCGCGGTTTGGCAGCGTGCCGGAGATGAAGCGGCTCCTGGTGGAGGCGGGATGGTATGCGGTGCTGCGGATTCCAGCAATTGCGCCGGATGAGAGGACTGTGCTGGGACTTCTGGAGCGCGGAGTGTGGCTGCACCCAGGTTACTTTTTTGGATTGCCGGAGTCAGGGTGGCTTGTGACGAGTTTGCTTGCTGAGCGAGAGGAATTCAGTACCGGAGTAACCACGCTTATTGGGTATTTTGGATTGGCCGTTTTGGGTAATGTTACGTAGCGTCGACCCGAAGCATCGCTTGAATTCTCTTTCCTCAACCGCTTGAAAGCAAACGGCGCGGTTCCACGCAAGCATAAAATAATCATTTGTGAAGGAAGGGATTACCTTGGCGGTCGTGGCCGATGGTGGTTGCAGGCCCATGTCCGGGCAGGACACGCGTTTCGTCGGGCAGCAGAAGCAGGCGATTCTGGATGGATTCGATGATCTGGCCGTAGTTGCCGCCGGGCAGATCGGTGCGGCCTATGCTGCCGGCGAAGAGGGTGTCTCCTGCGATGAGCATTTTCATGGGCGCGAAGTGCAGGCAGACGGAACCTTGCGTGTGTCCCGGCGTGTGGATGACCTGTGCCGGATAGCGCGCGAGGCCAACGGTGAGGCCTTCGGTGAGTGGTTCATCGGGCGGAGCAGTTTCGGGTGTGTCCACTCCGAGCCAGGTGGCCTGGACCGGCATCATTTTGAGAAGCGGCAGGTCGTTCTCGTTGAGGAGGATGGGCGCGCCGGTGAGGCGTTTCAGCTTCACTGCTCCGCCTACGTGGTCGATGTGAGCGTGGGTGATGAGGATCTGAGTGAGCCGGAGGCCGAGATCGAGGAGGCGACGATGAATGCGGGAGATATCGTCGCCGGGGTCGATGACGATGGCTTCGCCGGCATCCTCATCGCCCAGGAT
>JBJKSV010000171.1:0-7363 GCA_046703605.1 Limisphaerales bacterium | reverse complement strand
GTCTCGCGTGATGAAGCCGTCGATCTCCTCAACACCGCCCTCAAAAAGAGCGGCTGCGCCGTGATTCGCCATGGCCGCATCCTGACGGTCGTGCGCCTGGACACGGCCAAGACCGCCGATCTTGACGTCGTGGTGGGAAGCGACCCGGCCAAGGTGGCGCGCTCTGATGAGGTGGTGACGCAAGTCATTCCTGTTCGCCATGCCAACGTGACTCAACTCCTCAACAACCTCCAGGTCCTGCTCCCGGCTTCGGCCTCGCTCTCCGCCAATGAGAGCGCCAACACGCTGCTCATGGTGGCAACCAAAGCAGACATCCGGCGCATGCTCAAAATCATCAGTGCCCTGGACGCCGCCATTGCCAGCGTCTCCTCGATCAAGGTCCTCCCGCTGCGTTATGCCGATGCCAAACAATTGGCGACCGTTATCCAACAGCTCTTTGCGCAGGATTCCTCCCAGAGCGGCGGTGCAAATCGCCGGGGCCAAATGTTCAACATGCCCTTTGGCCCGCCGGGGATGGGAGGTCCCTTCGGCGGCGCCTCGAACGCAGGCTCAGACAATAGCGGCGCCAATGCCGCCGGGGCAAGGGTGGTCGCGGTTGCTGACGACACTTCCAATTCGCTGGTGGTGAGCGCGCCGGCCGATCTGATGGGGATTGTGACCAACATGGTCGAGCAGATCGATAAGCCCATGGCGGATGTTACCGAACTGCGCCTGTTCCATCTCCGCAATGCGGACCCAACCGAGTTGGCGGACCACTTGTCGCAGCTCTTCCCGGACGACAGCCAAAAGAACTCGAACCAAAACCAGGGAATGTTCCGGTTCGGCGGGCCGCCGGGATTTGGCGGGCCTTTCGGCCCTTTTGGCGGCAATTCCAGTCAGAACCAATCCGAGCAAACCAGCCGCACAAAGAAACGCGGACAACTCATTGCCGTCGCCGACGCCCGGACCTCGACCCTCTTGGTGAGCGCCGCCAGCACCCTGATGCCCCATATCGCGACCATGATCGAACAACTCGATTCCAGCTCCGCCAAAAAGGAAATCGTGCAGGTTTTCGAGCTGCGCAACGCCGATCCAAGCGATGTCAACCAAGTGCTCCAGGACCTGTTCAATCGCAACAATACTATGCGCAGCACCAGCGCCAGCAGCCAAAACTCCCTCTTGGGCAACAATAACCCGCTCAATTCCCGCCAAACCCAGCAGCAGAACCAGAATTCAACCGGCTCGGGATTCGGCAATTCAGCCCGAGGCGGCGGGTTAGGCGGGGGTGGGGGATTCTGAGCACGAGACGGCTGGGCGGGGCGGTGCCGGAGCAATGAGGTGGCCCAGAGATGGGGAGTAACCGCTCACGCATTAAGCGAACCGCGGGCGCCGCTCGGCGGTCCGCTAGAGCCCTTGAACTCCAAAAGATCTTGCGGCCAGGTCAAGTTTTGCGGCGTCTGCGGCGAGGGCGAAGTGGTCTGCGGCTCCCTCAGCGGCATTTTTCATTAGGCATTGGGCATTTAGCATTATTCATTGGCAATGCCTAATGCCTAATGTCTAATGCTCAATGAGACGGGAAAAGCGGTCTGAGCGTCCGCTCGCTTGCTCTTCACTCACGTCCCCGAGCCAACCAGGCTCGCCTTGCCCGCCTCGCCGGTCTCCGGTCGCAAGTCGCCCACGCCGCGTTTGCCCGGCTCGAGCATACCTGTGCTGATCGCATACCGCGTCAAGCCGGCTACCTCGTGAATATGCAGCTTTTTCATGACCCCTTGCCGGTGTTTCTCCACCGTCTTGGGACTGATGCCTAACTCCGAAGCCATCTCCTTGCTGGAGAACCCTTGGGCGACTAACTCCAGGACCTGTCGTTCGCGCGGCGTTAATTCGCTCTTTTCACCCGTTGCGGGTTGGCTCAATGGCGTCTCGCGGGACTCGCGGCGGATTTGCCGCGCAATGGAGGGGCTGAAGAAGCGGCTCCCACTCTGCACCGCGCGGATGGCTTTGAGCAGGTCCTGGGCAGCGGTCTGCTTCAGCAGATAGCCGCGTACGCCCGCCGCCATCATCTGGCGGACGTATTCCGCGTTGTCATAACTGGTAAGCACGACCACCTTGGTGGCTGGCAGCTCCTTGCGAATCTGGCGAGTCGCCTCCAGTCCGTTAAGCACCGGCATCGCCAGGTCCATCAACACCACCTCCGGGTGGGTCCTCCTGGCCAGGTCCACCGCCTCTTGGCCGTCTTGCGCCTCGCCGATTACCTGAATGTCCGCTTCCGCGGAAAGCAACGCCCTCAGGCCCTCTCGCACAACTGTGTGGTCTTCTGCCACGAGCACGGAGATTTCCGTCATACCTCATCTCCTCCTGCAATTATGTTCTCCCAAAAGGCATTCGTTCGGAATAGGGTTAGGTGCCTATTCTTCCAGGGCTCGCGCCACCGCATGGGCCAGCTTCTGCCGGTAGGCGGGCTGGGCAATCAGCCTCGCTTCGCGCGGAGAGGAGAGATAGCCCCCTTCGATGAGCACCGCCGGGCGATGCTGGCCGCGCAACACGCCCAGGAACCGGGCGCGGCGGACCCCGCGGTCCCGGTCGCCATTAACCTGAAGCAGCGCGCGTTGGATACGGCAGGCAAGCTGGAAATTGGACTTATCAAAGGCATTGTTCGGGAAGACCAGCCTGGGATCGTCGCTGTAGCCCCTGGTAATGCTGGAAGGCAGTCCCTCGGGAGTGAGGCAATAGGTCTCCAGGCCCTCCTGTGTTTTGTCGCCCGCAGCCGAGTTGAAGTGCAGGCTCACAAATAGGTCCGCCTTGTGGGCGTCGGCAAAGGCGATGCGGTTCGCTATGGTAACGTCGATGTCACGTGTGCGGGTCAAGTACACCCGCCAACCGTCCGCCGCGAGCAGCCGGCCAAGCCGTCGGGCCCAATCCAGGGTGTATTCCTTCTCATAGTGTCCTCCCAGCACGCTGGGCGCGCCGGGATCTTCTCCACCATGGCCCGGATCGATAACAATGACCGGATGGGGGCCCCACCTCGCTTTTCGCGGCCAGGAAAGCAGGGGTTCGATGGTCTTCTGCAAGTCCAATGCGTGGACAAGTGGTTCGCCACGAACCACCTTGGGCGGGAATCCGAGTGGCAATTCTATCCCGCGCCATTCCGCGGAATAACAGCCCGGACGCAGCAGGAGCATGCCGGTCGCCGTGGCGAGGGCGAAAGCGGTCGCCTGGCCAAGCCGGACCTCCTTTGGAGAGCGCACTCCGTTGGCCTGGCACCAGAGGTTAAGGGGAATCCATGCCGCCTCAAGATGCCGAGTTTGTGCCGCGGGCGCCGCCGGAACTGGCGGATGGAGGCGGATGACTGAGGCCGCCGGGCGGGCCGCGGCAGCGGCGGGCGGGGACGTTTTGCTCGACCAATCCCGCGGTGGGCCACCTGGTGGCGCCGAGGAGCATCCTGCCAGGACCAGGACCAACACGCCCAAGCCTATTCTGCTCAGATACAGCACTGCCACATTATGCGCAACTTACCTGCCGGCTCAAGGCGGAATGATCAAACCCGCCGAAACCCGTATTCCCCTTGACCCAACACGCTGTGGCAAAGGCAGGTCTGAGGCCATCAGATCCAGCCGTTCTGTGAGTAGCGTTAATGGCCCTGTTCATCCTTTTGCCTCCATCTTTTTGCCCTGTCGCAATGCGCTACGACCTTTTCACTGGCGATGCCTCACCGCCGTCTCCGGCGCAATGCGTATTGCCTGGCCGCCGTTATGGGCAAGGTCGGCGCGCAGCACCGTCCGGGCGTTCACTTGCTCACGCTTTATGTCCACCTTCATGGGCGCGCTGCCGTCCGGCGCCGCGTCGCTATAGATCCATGCTGTATAGCGGCGGCGTGGCTCCAGGAAGCTGAGGGGGATGTCCAACTCGCGCCGCTTGACGGCGTTGAGCGTCCCAACAAACCATTCATCCCCCTTCCGCCGCGCGATAGTCACGTACTGCCCGATGACGCCGTGCAGGACGCGGGTTTCGTCCCAGGCGGTAGGGACGTGCTTAAAGAGAGCCAGCTCCGGTTCCCAGCGGCATTGGGCGGGCCGGTCATACCAAAAGAGGAACTGAAGAGGGCTGAAAAACACAATGGATGCGGCAAGTTGATGAGCGTGGGTGGTCTTGATGCGCTTGTCGTACCAACAGATCGTGCAGTCGGCCGGACCGCAGAGAAAGCGGGTGAAAGGCAGGACGGCATTGTGCCACGGGGGAGGCATTTCCTCGTTTCCGCGAACGCCTTCCTGGGTCAGGAGATTGGGATAGGTCCGCGACCAGCCTGTGGGACGGTATTCGTCGTGGATGTCCGCCACCAGGTGAGCGGCGGCGCACTTGCGCACGGCCTCGTGCAGCCATGCCGTCCATTTTTGCGACCCCACGTTGACAAAGCCGAATTTAAGGCCCTTGACGCCCCACTTCTCATAAACCGGCAGGAGTTGGTCGAGCTGACGTTCCAATGCCTTGTGATTCACGTAGAGAATCACGCCAATGCCGTGCTCGCGCGCGTAGGCAATGACCTTCCGCAGGTCCAGCCCGCCCTGGGGCCGGTTCGGATTCACGTTTACAAACCGCGCGTCGGAGTCGGCTGAATTCTCCGGTCCGTACCAGCCGGCGTCGTATTCGATATACTGGAGACCTGCCTTGACGGCGAAATCGACGCAAGCCAAGCCTCCTTTTGTGCTCAAAGTCACCTCGCGAATGACCTTTCCGGGCTTGATCCAGCTCGTGTCCGGGATAGCGCACGGGGCGTTCAGGTCCATGACGAAGTAGTCCCTCTCGATCAGTTGGCCGGGCGAATCGCCCACCATCACGAACCGCCAGGGCGAGGTAAACGGAGTCGCCGCCCTGACCGGACCGGCGAGGTCCGGCACAAGGGTCAAAGGATGGCCCGGTTCGTTCTTCAGGCGCATGCGCGAATAATCGACCAGCCGCGCCTCGCCAATGGCAATCGTTGGGCCCTCCTTGATTTCAATGACCAGGGGGCGCTCGCAATTTGAGCCGACCTGGGAGAGCGGCTTGTGCGAATACACCCCCTGCGCTGAATACACCGGCCAGCAGAGATAATCGGAGTCGAAACAAAACTCCGTCACCTCGCCGGCAATCGTGCAGGAGCCAAGGGCCGCCTGCCTCGGCAGGGTGTAGCAGAAGGCCGCGCCCTCATCATAGACGCGAAATGTCAGGCGCAACTCGTGGGCCGGCGTTTCGGAATCCGCCAAATCCACAACCAGTTGGTTGTAATGGTCGCGTATCTCGCTGCGTTCGGCCGCGACCGGTTTCCAGGCCGAGTCATGGGTGCTCCTTCCCGAGTTTAAGAGTCTAAGATTTCGGTCGAGGTCCGGGCCGCCCCGCAAGACCAGTCCCAGCCGGGATTCCTGGACGATTTTCCTGCCCTGATAGCTTAGGCTATAGACCGGGCACCCTGTCTCGCCGTGGATTTCCCCCAGGTGAAAGCCCAACATCAGCCGTCCGTCGGGCGAACTGATTTCCAACGGCGCGGCCGTTGCCGCCCATCCGGCAATGACCGCCATGCAGCCGACCACCCACCGGCCCTGGGCCCAAATGGTTCGCGTAATCATTCGGGGATTCTTGCTGGCCCTGCGCGAAGGGTCAAGAGCGCCGGCGAAGGATGCCGGAGATTGCGACGGAGGCGAGGCTGACCAGAACCAGCGAAGCGAGCATGTTCAGGGACTTGAGCCGCATCAGATCGATGAGCAGTACCTTGGGAAGAGCCAGCGCCATGCAGGCCAGGCCGCAAAAGAGGGGCGCGCGGCGGCGGGCAGCGTGCCCCCAGAACGTCAGAGCCAAAGCGGTAGCGACGACCGTGACTGTCTGGCTTAGAAGCAGGTGTGCCGGTTCAACGAAGAGGCGGTTGAGCAGTTCCCAGAAGAATCCCAACAGCAGAGCAAGTCCCGCGGCAAGGGCAATGGGGGCCAGGCGGGTATGGAGTCCCGAGTAGGGCGTGCCGCCTGTGCGGCCATTGTTCACGTAATGGAACACGAGGATGAGCGTCGAAAGACACATGGCCACCAGTCCCGCAGGCCCAACCGGAGGCCGGAGCAGTTGGGCCAGTCCGGCGGCCATAGCCGCCAGCATCAGCAGGGTCGCGAACACTGCGGCCCAATCAGAAGCCGCGCGGCGTCCGGAGAACCAGAGGGCGAGGCCGCCGATGGCGCAGAGAAGGCCGGTGGGATCCAGCACCACCCACCCGACACAGCCGGCGAAGGCCGCGGTGGCCATCAATCCGGCGAGTCCGGCCGTCGCCTCGGGGGCGCGGTGCGCGAAGAGGATGACCGCCGTTAGCGCAGCCGCCGCGATGGCGCTGGCGGCGGCGCCAAGGGCCGGCCAGTGAGCAAGATACTGGATGGCGGCCAGCCAGAGTGTCACCAGAGGCAGCCATATCGAGTCGCGCCCCAACTGGCGAAATGCGAGCAGATGTTGGGCCGCTATCAGGCACCAGATGCCGGCTGAGGCGGCCAGAAGACCGCTGACCACGCCGGGCTCCTTTCCGCAGAAGAAGAATCCAGCCGGAAACAATACCAATGCCATTAGGGTCGCCAGCCGGCGCAACCACCCCCATCCGGCGCGCCATGAGCTTGCCAGCCCAGCGGCGGCCAGGAGCACGAAAAGCCCCAGTTGCAATGCCACGCTGGTTCCCCTCATATCGAGCGCGACCAGCGCCAGAATGCCACCAACAACTCCCGTCCCCGCCAGGACCGCCTTTCTCTGGCGAAGGGCCATGCCCAGGGCGAGCAAACCGAATCCGGCGATGGCTATCATCGCGGCGATGCGGCCCAGCGCCAGGGTCCGGAGCGCCGATTCGATGGCAATGCAGAAAGCCAGCACGGCGCCGGAGCATGGAAAGAGGCTGCTTTCCCGGGCAAAGCCTCCGAACCGGCCAGGAATCAGGGACAGCACGATGAGCTGGCCGGCATAGGCGAAGCCGAGTATAGTGCCGAAGCGGGCGCCGAGGATATGCTCCTGGGTCAGGACGCGCAGGATGAGCGCCCCCAGCAGCACGAAACAGAGCGTCGCGATTTGCTTGAAGATCGTCGCCGCCGCCATCTCCGTTTCGAGTTCCGCCGGCGCCCCACTGGCGCGCAGCGGGCCGGCGGATTCTGCCTCTGCAACGCGAGACACTTCCCGCCGTTCGATTCGATCCAGCCGGATTTCAAGGGCCTGAACGCGCTCGCGGAGTCGCGCGATTTCTTCCACTTCCGCTGTGGCTGCGCCCAGGCCGAGTGTGTTCATAGTTTGGCCATTGGCGGGCAGCACCCTGCGCCGGCGCCGCAGGCCCGAAGCCGGTGCTTCGCTTCGCCACGCGCAAGCAGGCGCCTTTCACCACACAACCCTGGTTTGGCGGTAT
>JBJKSV010000170.1:0-8005 GCA_046703605.1 Limisphaerales bacterium | reverse complement strand
CCACTCCCGGGGAGGGCGCGTCGCTCCGCGCGCCGCCCGAGAGGTCAGCAGCGCCCGGCGGCGCACATGGAGAGAGGCGCGCTACCGTTCCTAACGATAACGCAGGCTTGAGAGGTAACCCCAGGCGACGCCCATGCCCAGCCCGATGGCATGGACCATGTTGGCCACATTGCCGATCACACCGCTCAGGCACAGGAGGAACCAGACAATCATCATCCAGACGGTTGTCGGATGGACGAACAGGCCCGAACCGGGATCGAATTTGCCCCTGAACCACACATATCCCAGCAATCCATACACCACGCCGGACATTCCCCCGAAAGCGGGGCCGGAATAGAAGTACTGGCCCACGTTTGAGCATGCGGCAATGACCAGTACCAGGAGGGCGAGTTGCAAGGACCCCTGGCGCGCCTCGATCATGCTCCCAAGGTCCCATAACCATAACATGTTAAACAAAATATGGAGGTAGGTGTAATGGATAAAAATAGGGGTGAACAGCCGCCAAACCTGGCCCGCCCGGATTTCCGGCAGGCGGGCGGCGCGCGTATATTCGCTAATGAATAGGCTGTGGATAGCTTGCAGGTGGTTGCCAAAACCAGACCAGAAAAACACGGCCACGCTGATGAAGATCAACACCAGGGTCAGCGGCCCGAATCCATAGGCTTGAAGCGGGCGAAATAACTGGCGGCGGTCCAACATCTTCTTGCGGTAAGCCGCCTCGCTTTTTTCTTCAGCGGCGCGCAGATGGGCGGCTGGCTTGGCTTGGGCCTGGTATTTCGGATCGGTGGGGTTGGCCTGGAAGGCGGTCAGCAGGCCACTGGCCTGTTCAATCTTGTCCTCGTCGGGAATCCAGACCGCCCACCCGTGTTCCTTTTCAAATTCCACGTGGTTCTCGATTCCCTGCACATAGAGGTAATCCGCAAAGGTCCGGGCTCGGGATTCGCTCACCAGATGGCCAATTAATCGCATAGACGTTCAGTTGTCGAAGGGAACCCGCTTGGCGGAGGGTCGGATGAGAGGACATCGAGAGCCGCTGGCCGGGCTTCAGGCCTTGCGCCAGCGCAACTCCACCTTTTGCCCGTGGGCTTTATGTAACGGATCAATGCAGCGCAATTCCAGCCGCATCCCCGCATCCTCGATTCTGGCATTGACCCAGCCGGAGGGTTCTCCTTGTTCGAAAACATAGGCGACCGGAGGCAAATTGACCAGATGAATCCCGCTGTCGTCTTGAGTCACGCGCCAAACGTGGGTATGGCCGAAGATATATGCCTTGACTTGTCTGCGCGGGCGAATGATGTCGAACAGAGCGACGCTGTCTTTGAGGCCGAGGTTTCCCGTGATGCCGGGGTTGTGATGAAGGAGCACCAGGGCGGGTTTCTCCTTGTGTGCGTCGAGGGCGCGAGCCAGCCAGTCCAATTGTTCCTGGCCCAGCAGGCCGGGGGTGGAATCGGTCTGCTCGAGCGAATCGAGGATGAACCAGTTTGCGGCAGGGGTGGAGAGGAAGGCGACCTGCCGGTCGGCGAGCGGGCGCTTGGCTCGCTTCTCCTCGGGCAGCACTTCCCAGAAACGCCGGCGGCTGTCGTGGTTGCCCAGGGTGAGATGGACCGGCATGCCCCCCAGGCGCATCGGCTCCAGCAGGCTCGTGAAGACTCGATAGTCGCCGAGTTGGCCGGAATTGAAGGCGCAATCCCCGGTCACGACGACGCCCGCCGGGCGTTCAGGCAGGTCCAGCACTTGGCGGGACACCTTTTCCAGATGCTCGGTCATATTGACGCCGCGAGCAATTCGCTTGCGGTCGGCCGCGACATGCGTGTCGGAGAGCAAGGCCCAGCAATTGGGCGCCAAGGCCCGTGTGTCAGCGAGCACCTCCGGACCAAGAGCCATTCCGGCGCCGGCGGCGGCGAGCTTGGCCAAGAACCCGCGGCGCGATAGCGGCGGAAGATAGATTGGCATCCTGTTTTGTAGCCTCCCGCGGGGGCTGGGACAAGCGAAAAGTGCCTAATCTCAGGGGCGAGTCGATTTCGAAGCGGCAGGGTGCTGGAACCCATTCGCCTGTCGCAAGTTGCAAGCCTGCGATACAGCAGATTGCGAATCCTGCGCCACGAGCTAGTGGAATAACAAGGAAATCCCGAAACGAGAGGCCTATCTCCCAAGTTCCGTCCTGTCACGGGCGCCTCACGTTTCATATTCTACGGTTCACGCCCTGGTGAAGATCGCTCTTGTCAACGGGCTTGGCGGGGCTAAATTCGGGTTATGAGGACAAACCCGATGCAGGAAGAGGTCGAGCGGTGGCCGTTCCATTGCTTCTACGGAAGGGGGCATGAAGCATTTGCATGCCAGCCTGCCGCAAGACCTTTCAACGGAATAAAGCGCGTATCACTGATTTTTGTGACGCTGGCGGCGTGTGCGTGCGCCGCCCTCCGAGCCATGGGTCAAGTGCCAGTGCCACCGCCCGCTCCGCAGGTCCAACTGCGTTCGGCTGGCGAATTGGACCAGATGCTGGCTCCCATCGCGCTTTACCCCGACCCGCTGTTGGCGGAGATGCTGCCGGCGGCGACCACGGCCGAGGAAATCGTCCTGGCGGATAGGTATATCAGCGGGGGAGGCGATCCGAACGCGATCGAGCAGCAGGGCTGGTCGGCTAGCGTGAATGCAATGGCGATGCACCCGGAGCTATTGAAGTGGATGGATGACAACCTGGCTTGGACGACTGCGGTAGGGGATGCCTTTCTCTATCAGCCCCAGGACGTGATGGACTCCATCCAACGGCTCCGGGCTCAGGCAGTGGCTCTGGGGAACCTGCAAAGCAGCCCCCAGCAGAATGTGGTCGTGGACAACGGGAACATAGAAATCCTTCCGGCCAATCCACAGGTGGTGTACGTGCCTGTGTATCAGCCGAGCGTAGTTTTTTACCAGCGCGGCTACGGAAGGCCGCTCATTTCCTTCGGTCTCCATTTTAGCGTCGGGTTGTGGTTCAACCACGATTTCGATTGGCGTGCCCACCACATTATTGTCTGGCACCGGGACCAACCCCGGCCGGCGGGTTGGTGGAGTGCCCGCCCCGGCGCCCGTCCCCGGCCTGAGGGGAACCATGCGGCGGTGTGGCGGCCAAGCAATCGGCCCAGTTTTAGGGGCGGAAATATTGATCGCGGCTGGGGGACGGCGCGAAGCAGTGTTGCTCCTATCCAACCCCAACGCGCGGGCGCGCGGCCGGCGCATCCGGCTGTGCAGCCTCGAGCCGCCACGGTGCCCACTCGACCAGGCTCACCCGGCGGCGCATTTATCGGCATCCAGAGTTCGCGCGAGGCCCGGCAGTTCAGCAACCGCGGACGCGAAAGCCGCGAGACGATAAATCAAAGGACGGAGACTCCGCATGGGAGGTCCGAAACCAAACCGGAAGGCGGCCGAAGGCGGTAGTCGTTCTGAGGTGAGGAATCGGATTTAGTCCACGAAAAGGAAGTAAGGTGATGAATATCCGCAAATGTTTCAGCGGTCGGCTCGTAACCAGGGCGTGTCGCAATGGCGGCTTGACGTCGCATTTTGTCGAGAACACGCCGGGATTCGATGACGTGGGGCTTAAGGTGGCCGATAAAGTCCTGAGATCGGCATTTTGGAGCAAAGCCCGAACAAGGCTCGTCTTTGGTTTGGCAGTCGGCCTCTTTCTATCGGCGCTGCCCACACGCCTCGTTGCGGCCCTAGAGCAGCGATTCGATTCCCCGCAGGCCGCAGTCGATGCCCTCAAAACCGCTGTTGAGGCGCGCGACACTAATGCCTTGCATGCGATCTTCGGTCCGGAAGCGCACGCCCTGGTTTCCGCCGACGTAGTTCAGGCGGCTCAAGCGCGACAAGCCTTTGTGAGCCGGCTCAAGGAGAAGGTGACACTGGTTCCGGACGGGCAGTCCAAGGAGTTGCTGCAATTGGGGACGGATAATTGGCCATTTCCGATTCCTCTCATAAAACAGGAAGGCCAGTGGTTCTTCGACACGGTGGCCGGCAAGCAGGAAATCCTGGATCGCCGGATCGGGGCCGACGAGTTGGGGGCGATTCATGTGTGCCTGGCCTACGTGGAAGCCCAGCGCGAATATGCCAGCCAGGATCGCAACGGGGATGAGGTGCTCGAATACGCCCAACACTTGCGCAGCACGCCGGGCACCCACGACGGCCTCTATTGGTCCACGCGGACCGGTGACGAGCTCAGCCCCCTGGGTCCGTTGGTGGCGCAGGCCTGGTTTGAAGGCTACCGCCGCAAGGCCAGGATCCTGACCGAGGCCCAATCCCCTTACCACGGCTACTATTTCAAGATCCTGACCCGCCAGGGTAAACACGCCCCCGGCGGTAAATACAACGACATCATCAACGGCCACATGATCGCGGGCTTCGCTCTGGTTGCCTGGCCGGCGCAATGGGACAATACGGGCGTGATGACCTTCATCGTGAACCAGCAAGGCAAAGTCTTTCAGAAGAATCTTGGGCCGAAGACTTCCCGCATCGCCTCCAGCATGACCACCTATGACCCTGATAAGAGCTGGACACCGGTGACGGACGAGTAACATGCTCCTTGTTCGTGTCTCGCCAGGCACTGAAGCTCCGGGCGCGCAGAGGACTGCAGGCCAGTGAGTTCTCGGGTTAAGGCGCCGGCGGCCGGGGCGCTTTCTGGCGCCGCGCAAGCTGGCCTTTGAGGAAACCGTCGGTTGGGGCTTGGCGCCAAGCCGAATACCACAGGTCGCCGAGGAATTGGGCGGATTTCAGGAGTTGATCTTCAAGAAATTGCTTACCCTCCAATCCGACGCTGCCGTTGCCGGAGAACTGCCCTGCTTTCTCCATCTGGTAGAGAGGCTCGACCTGCTTGTTTTGCTGGATGATGAAGCCCATTGCAGCCTGGAAGACCTCGTTGGGCTTCGCAGCGTGCCCTGTGAACATCACCAACCGGGCGGGGCGTGAGCGGGCTTTAAGGCTGTCGAAGTCGGGCGCGCCCACCTTTCTGAAATAGCCGCCGTCAATCCAGGCATGAAGGCGGGGGTTGGTGGTGTAGCCGTGGGGGTTGTCGCCGACCCAACCGCGATAGTGAATGGTGGTATGGAGGGGCTGAGAGGCATCGCCAACATAATGGCCCATCACTCCCATGACGTAAACCACATCGGCCTGGGCGTTGGCGATTTCGTCGGTTGTCCCCCCGGACTGTTCGAACGTCTTCAGGTAAGAGAAACAGGACTTCAGCTTGCTATAATTTTCAGTGATTGCCCAAGGCAACAGTCCCACCAACTCGCGGGTGTGGTCCTGATCCTGCACCGGGTTGAACTGTGGGACCTGGTCCGGATGCTCCTTCCGGATTAGGGCGAGTTCGGCGATGAAATCGCCGCGAAGGGAGGGGAGCATTTGCGAACTCAGCCCATACTGGGAGAGTTCCTCAAGGTCGATGTAGTGATCGGGGCCGCTAACGTGCCGCAAGGGAAGGTCACGAACGTTGCGCCAGCGGTCCGGTTCGCCTGAGAGAAAGGCGATGCGCTCGGCGGCGGGAGGCGCCTGGACGAAAGCCGGGAAGTTGGTAGGAAGCGAAGCGAGCGCAAGTTGGTTGATGACGCGGTGGATTTCGTAATCCCAGGCGGAGGCGCGCCACGTCGCCAGCAAAGCGAAGGCAACCGCAGAGAGCGTGCAAAGAATTCTCTTTTTCATTTCAGGGAGGGATCATTTGAGGGCGGCCCAGACGCGGTGAACGTCGTCATGGTCTTCGAGCGTCTGAAGGAATTCACCCGTCTCTGCGCGTTGTTGTTCGGTCAGTTCGGGGAAGCTCTTGGGAATGAAGCCGATTTCGCTGGTGACAACGCTCCAACCATTTTGGGAGAGCCATTTTGAAACGGCGTGGACAGCGGTTCGGTCAGTCAGAAACCGTGCGCCGCAAGCACCCGGGGGAATATCGTCATTCTGCTCGTGGGAGAGTGGTTCGACCTCGTTGGCGCCAGCCTCGATAGCCGCCGCCTCGATATCCGTAGCCGCGTCAGGATGATGGGCTTCAACGATTCCCGAGGGATCGAACAGGAACTTGTTGCTGCCCGTGGCGCCGAGTTGGCCCCTGCGAAAGAGCATGCGGATTTCCGGGGCAGTGCGGTTGACATTGTCAGTATAGACCTCGGCGATTACGGGCACCTTGTTCGGAGCGTAGCCCTCAAACAAGACGTGTTCGAGGACGAGTTTTTCCGAGCCGATGCCGGCGCCCTTCTTCACGGCGCGCTCAATCACATCTCGCGACACGCTCTCTTTGCGCGCTTTCTGGACAGCAGCCGCCAGGCGGGCGTTGGAATCCAAGTCAGCGCCACCCATTTTGGCGGCGACGAGGATTTCGCGGACGATTTTGCCGGTGGCTTGCGCCTTTTTCATTGAAGCCACTGCGCGTTTGGCATGTAACCATTGACGACCCATAGGAGGAGATCAGAACTTCAGGCGGATTTCGTGAGGGCTGGCTTCATTCCGGAAGCGGAGCCAGAGCAAATTATCGGCGCTGGAATAACGCGAACTTCGAATGCTGTCTCCGGAGAACAGGACTGAGCTGGGAGGAGTCGCGCAGCGGAGGAGGATGGCGCCGGTGGTTTGGGCGACGCCTTCGACCACAAGTGTGAGGCTGTCAGGGCCTGACTTCAAAGGCAAGGTCTTGCAGGCAGAGGCCAGTACTCGAGGTTCGCCGGATGGGATGGCGTCGAGATCCAGGAGGAAGTAACGTGTAGCCGGCGCCAAGGCGACGCTATGACGCACGCGCAATTCCGAGTCGAACAGGTCAACAAACCGTCCGTGGAGCACGTTGGTCTCGCCGGTGAGGGATTCATCCAGACCGGCGGCGACGATATAAGGGCCGCGACGCAGGACCAGGTAATTCGTCTCACGCCATGGTAATCCGGCGTGTTCGGCGCCTTCCTTGACCGCCGCGACGACCCGGGCATCGCCGTTAGGGCTGTCGGCGAGTTTGGCGGGGTCTGCCACCAGCCAGCGTACGGCGCCTTTTCCGACCTCAACCAGCTTTCCGGCCTTGAGCGCGGCTGTGTCCTTGGCGGTTAGGCCGAGTTGCTGGAAAAGGTCGGCGCGAGGTCTGGCCTAATGGCGGCCGCCAGTGTTCCACCATTCGCGGACCTTCAAATAAGGATCGGAGTCATCGTCGCAGAGGATAAGCACGCCGCCTTGTTTGACCCAGTTGGCCAGAGGGGGATGGACATCCGGGCTGAGAGGTTTCATGCCGTTATAGGTCAGGAGCAGGATGTGGAAAGGGTCGAGGCAGTGCGGGAGGGTGACGTTCTCGAGTTGAACGGGAGCAACGGGCATGCCGCGTTTGAGCAGCGGCAGCGCCAGGCCGTAGAATTGGCCCAAGTGCGGGTCGCTCGGTGTGGGGTCGCCGCGCTCGAACATCATGGAATCGCTCACGAGCACCCCGATGCCGGTTGTGCCGCAGTCCCATTTGACGTCGGGTTGGTTCATGTCGTTGAGGGCGTTCATCACGGTCTGCAACTCTGTGGCGTACGCGGGTGGGATGCGTTGCGGATGCGGGCTGTGACGCGGGTAGCGCCCCCCAAAGACCCGTTCCGGCCAGGGCGCGACCTCGTAGCGGGCGACCTCGGGCTGAAAGAGCGAGGCCACCAGGGTCGATTCCCAATTGCGCCGATAGTCCTCCCAGGTGTGGTTCGGGTTGTCCTCGACCGGGTCATTCAAATACCAGACGGTGCGGTGGGTGGCGTGGACGAGGTTTTGCATCACGCCATATTCCAGAAAGGCAGTTTCGAAGGTCCGTTCCTTGAGCTTGCCACGATACATGTTCGGGGTGCGGGCGGTGCCGGTCCAAACCTGGGCGATGTAGCCATCGCAGCCATGGACTTGGGCCAAGCTCGATTCGGGGCTGACAATGCGCCAGTCGGCGTAGTTAATCAGGCTGTGGGTGGGAACATAACAGCGGACATGGCGGCCGGTGCGGCGGTTATAGGCATGGACGTAATCAAAAACCTGTTGGAGGGCGCGGCGATAGAGG
>JBJKSV010000169.1:0-2623 GCA_046703605.1 Limisphaerales bacterium | reverse complement strand
CGTAATCACCAAGTCGCACGAGTCTTCGACGGCGGCAGCCAGGCCGTTATCCCCCCTGGTCGCTATCGCCACCTCATAGCCTTCCGCCTGCAATTCCTTTTTTAGAGAGGCCGCAATACTCGAGTCGTCTTCAATGAGTTGTATCTTTGGTCGAGCTTTCATCCGAATCGTGTTCCGCTTCCGGCAGGAGCAGACTGAAGGTGGTCCCCCGGCCGGCTTGGGTCGTATAATGCAACGCGCCCCCTTGCTGTTCAACAATACGCATGGCGACGGAAAGGCCTAAACCGGTTCCATCCTCTTTTGTCGTGAAAAACGGGTCAAAAAGCCGCTTCTCTACCTCGGGCGGGATTCCCTTGCCCGTATCACTAACCTCCAGCACCACGACCGAGGAGGGGCGTCCGGCCAGCCGTGCAACATCTTTCCGGGCCCGGAGCCGGATAACGCCGTCCCGCTCGATGCTTTCGGCAGCGTTCTGGGCCAGGTTGATCAAGACTTGCTCAATTTGTTGGGGGTCAACCCTTACCCACAGCTCGGGAGGCGATTCCAGCAGGAGTTGAATCGCGGCCTTTTCCATTTGCCCGCCGAGAAGCGCTCGCACTCTGACCAGCAGGCTGTCGGCCGAGACAGTAACAAATTTTGGCTCCGCGGGCCGGGCAAATTGCAGGAAGGCCTGCACGATTCCCTCCAGGCGCTTGATCTCGTGGTCGATCACGATGGCGTCCTCGTGTTCCGAGGAGCCGCCGACCAGGCTGCGTTTGAGGCTGTGAATCCGCACATTAATCGCCGTCAGCGGATTCCGAATCTCATGGGCAACGCCCGCCGCCAGCGTGCCGAGCGAGGCCAGCTTTTCGTGACGCTCGATAGCGGCGCGACTTTGGCGCAACTGCTTGTGCAGCGGGGCCAGGATTTCGCGGTAACCCGACAAACCTACAACGACTCCGAGCCCGATCACCAGCAGCAGCAACACCCAGAGTTGACCCTCCACCCAAACCAGAGAGTGACCCGACTCCTTCATAAATTTGGCAAAGGCCAGGTGCTCGGTGTCCGACAGGCCTTCACACAGTGCAAGCAGCGGTACGGCATTGCCCTCGACCACCTCCAATACGGGTCTGGCGCCGGACGTCGCGTGGTTCTCCATCAGTTGAGCCCCCCGGCTCAGGTAAGCCTCCAGAGCCGACGAGATCTGAGCCAGTTTTTCGCGCTGGTCCGGGAGCGTCAACGTGTTGGCGTGGGTGGCTATCCAGCCTTTCAGCTTATCCCCGGCATCCAGGAATTTCTTCTTGCTGGCGTCATCCTTGCGCAAGCCGTATTCCAGCAGCGCCTCATTCATGTCTCGAATGGGGGCCTCGATATAATCGGTGAGATGGAAGCGGTCGCTTTCGATGAGCGAAAAGCTTGCGCGTAGTTGACGGACTTCCCGCCAGGTTGTCCGGACGGCCCAGGCAACCAGAATCGCGGTGAGGGCGACGGCCAGCCCGAATCTAAAGAGTCTGCGCGAAGGGGTCATATTGTGACCATTGGTTGACCACACGTGAACTGCCGCTGGTCATTCGACAGCGCCCTACCTGTCCTGGAAACCTCATTTTGCAGTGGTCTTGTGTTTTGGACATCGAACCTACCGCTGGCACGCGTCCAGCTAAGATCAATCCGGTTCAACTATGAGGCAATCATGTAACAAGACGAATGCCAATGCAACGAAAGACAGAATGATGGTTCTGGACGATGACGAGCGGGCATATCAATCCCTAGAGGGGATCATCGTGGAGAACACCGCGATCCAGGGTAGCAGCCGGGCTTATGTCCAGAACCTGCCGGTCGTTTTGTATATCGATGATAATCAGCAGGACAGGATCCTCGTGGAATTGGCGGCTCGGTTCTCCGTGTCGGACGTCCAGTTCATATGCGTGGAGGACTTTTCCAAGGGAGTTGATTATCTCACCGGTAAATGCCGGTGTGCGGAGGGGAGGCGGCCTCCTCCGCCGGCTTTCATCCTCCTGGATTATCACGTCCACGGGCGCATCGGCACGGAATTCCTCGGCTGGATACGAGCGCAGCCTCGGTTGGCGTCTATCCCCGTTTGTGTTTATAGCGATTCGGACGTCTCGGAATCGATTGGCAACTCCTATGGCGCAGGCGCCGACTGCTTTCTGGTCAAGGCCACGTCATTCGACCGCTTGAGGGTGGTCGTGCGGGCTTTGGCCTCTTGCGCGATGACGGCTCGGCCCTGCTTGGACTCGCTGAGCGCGTTGCCTGAGCACCGTTGTGCCAGTTCACTCGCGTAATCCTTGCCTGATTCCCTTTTTCAGTCCCAATAGGCCGGGTGAACAATTCTCGTTACATGTCTTTGATCAAAATTCGTCGATCTTCGAGGCGAAGAACCTGCACGCAATCGAAGAACTTCGCGTCAGATCATTCGGACCGCGCAGGCAACCAGGGTTGCCATCACTGCGACGGCCAGCCCGAATCTAAGAAGTCTGGGCGAGGCACTCATAATGTGACCAGTGGTTGTCCACACGTGAACTGTCGCTGGTCATTCGACAGCGCTTCGCCTTTCCTGAAAAGTTCGTTTTTGCGGCGCCTTTGCGGTGTGGAGATTGAAACCACCTCTGGCATGAATCCAGCT
>JBJKSV010000168.1:0-11246 GCA_046703605.1 Limisphaerales bacterium | reverse complement strand
CTTCATCCAGCGCCACTTCTCGCGGGCGATGTGCCTGAAGCTGTTGCCGCCGCAACCGCCCATGGCGCATTCGAGTCTGCGCAAGCATCTGAGGGCGCTCTGGCCCAATAGTTGGCGGCTGGGATTGCAGTTGATGACCAGCTCGCTGACCGTTCAGGGAAGTATCCTGATTTGCGGCAGCGTTTATCACCTGGACGCGAGCGCCTCTTACGGCCCCTCGGTGCAATTGATGCAGATTGCCTCCGGCTTGGCCTCGGTATGGACGCTTGTGAAGTGGCCGCTCATTAGCCAATACCAGGCGCGAAGAGATTACGCGATGATCCGCCGTGTTCTTTGGCCCCGGGTCTGGCTGCAGACAATCACCTTCCTGCTTCTGGGCTTTGCGGCGGTGTTCGTGGCGCCCGGCGTGTTTCATTGGCTTGGCAAGAATAAGCAGTTGCTGCCGCTGCCTTGGATGCTCTGCCTGATGCTGGGCAGCTTCCTGGACATGGAACTCTCAAGCTGCGGAACCCTGATCGCCACCACCAACCGCCTGCCGTTTTTCTGGTATGGAGTCGTTGCCAACATCTTGAGCCTGGCGCTGATTCTGACGCTGATCCACTTCACCTCAATCGGCCTGGGGGCCTTTGTTCTGGCGCCGCTCGTGGTCGGCTGTGTCTTCAACTACTGGTATTGGGCCCTGTATGCGGCACGGACGATGGACACTACCCTGTTCCGCTTTCTTTTCTTGGGCCCCGACGCGCCAAAGGCGAAGTAAATGAGCTGCGCGGCATCGATATCGGTGCAGACTGTCCGCGATGAAGGCCGGGGCGAGATCGCCGGCCGCCACTTCGCCACCGGGGACCCCATTCGCTTGTTGTGGGAGGGGGGCCGCCTCTCGCGGATAGAACCTTTCACCGGCCCGGCGCCGGACACCTGGCTGGCTCCGCCCTTGTTCGACCTCCAGGTTAACGGCTACGGCGGGATTGATTTCCAGCAAGACAGCCTTTCCGCAGACCAACTCCTCTCCGCCGTGCGCCAGCTCCGCACCGATGGCTGCGCTCGCTTCCTGCTCACGCTCATTACGGACGATTGGACTCGGCTCATGCACCGCCTGGCCTGTCTGCGGCGGTTGCGCGCCCAATCTCCGGAACTGCTCCACGCCATCGCCGGTTGGCACATCGAGGGTCCCTTTCTTTCCCCAAAACCCGGATTTCACGGCACGCACGACCCGGCCTTGATGTGCGACCCGGCCCCTCGCCATATCCGCGAGTTGCGGGCTGGTACCGGCGCCGACCTCGTCCTGCTCACCCTGGCCCCGGAAAGAGCCGGCGGCATCGAGGCCGTCTCCTTGGCCACTTCGCTTGGCATCAAGGTCGGTCTCGGCCACACTGACGCCTCCGCGGAAGTTCTTGAGCGCGCGATTCAAGCAGGCGCGGTTTGCTTCACGCACCTGGGCAACGGCTGTCCCTCTGAACTCAACCGTCACGACAACATCCTTTGGCGCGTCCTGGACATCTCTGAATTGCCAGTCAGCCTCATCCCCGACCGAATCCATGTCTCCCCGCCATTCTTTCGGCTGGTCCATCGGCTGCTCGAACCGCGCATCTCCTACATTACCGACGCGATGGCTGCGGCCGGAGCGCCGCCCGGGCGCTACACGCTGGGGCAGCTTGAATTGGAAGTCGGTCCGGACCAGGTGGTGCGCAGGCCAGGAAGCCCTTTCCTTTCCGGCTCGGCATTACGACCGATTGATGGCATCCTCCGGGCCGCGCAGATGCTCCGCTGCTCCTGGCAAGCGGTTTGGCCGCGCTTTTCTGAGGTCCCCGCGGCTATGGTTGGACTCGAATGCCGCTTGGTGACAGGCCAGCCATCGGAGTTTTGTGTGCTCAGGTCTCGGGACTCCTGACTCCCGGCGGGCAGGCGCTCAGGCCACTTTTCACATCGCATTGGCCATTGGGCATTTGGCATTGCCAACGAATAATGGCAAATGCCCAATGCCTAATGAAATGCCACTGAGCGCGCTCCAAACCGCCTCACCCTCACGGCAGACGCGGAAAGGCTTGACCTGCCCGCAACGTGTTTTGAAACTCGAAGGCCCCAGCCGGCGCCCCTTTTCGGTTGACATCCCACGCAGCTAGTTGCGATAACTGAGCGCATGAAGAATATCGCTCTGGCGTGCCTCTGTTTGTTTGTTGCCTGTCCCGCGTTTGCCGGCAAATGGAAGTTGGTCTGGTCCGATGAATTCAATCAACCCGGTACGCCCAATCCCGCGAAGTGGAATCACGAAACCGGTTTTGTCCGCAATCACGAAGCTCAGTATTACACTCCGGCGTCCGCCGCAAATGCCCGCGTGGATCATGGGATGTTGATCATCGAGGCGCGAAAGGAACGATTCAAAAATCCCGCCTACAACCCGGCGGCAAAGGGCACCCGTAATTGGCAGCACGGCCGGGAGTTCGCCGCTTACACTTCGGCCAGCCTTACCACGCAACGTCTCGAGAGTTGGAAATACGGACGGATTGAAGTTCGCGCCAAACTGCCGTCTGGCCGCGGCGTTTGGCCGGCGATTTGGATGGTTGGCGCCAATGCGCCACGGGTCGGGTGGCCCGCGTGCGGCGAGATTGATATCATGGAGATGGTCGGATTCGAACCCGGTATGGTTTATGCCCACGTTCACATGCCCTACGACATCAAACACAAAATCGACTGCGGCCGCGGAATCAAAGTGCCCGGCGCCTCGGATTCATTTCACGTTTACGCCCTCGAGTGGAACCACGACGAGATGAGCTTTTTTGTGGACGGAAAAAAATACTACACCTATCGCAATCCGGGAACCGGCGCGGACGCCTGGCCCTTTGACCACCCCGAATACCTCATCTTGAACCTGGCGATTGGTGGGAGCTGGGGTGGTGCAAAGGGAATTGATGACAAGATTTTCCCCCAGCAGTTTTGTATTGATTACGTCCGAGTTTACCAACAGTGAATTCGGACGGGCTTTCTCCGCGGTGTGACCAGCCCCACGCTTCGCGAGCGGACCACCCTGAGCCCGAGGTGGATTGCCGGCCGGAAAACAACCGTTCGCATTTCCAGATCAGGCGGGACAGAACCCAGTATCGGGCTTGATCCAGGCGAGCGACGGTAACATTTACGGGACCGCTCACACGGGCGGGGCGCCGACGGGGGGTACGTTGTTCAGGGTTCATATCGACGGTACCGACTACTGGGTGATGCACGACTTCGGCGGTTTGGGCGGTGGCGTTTGGCCGGATTCGGACCTCGTGGAGGGCATCAACGGGCTACTCTACGGAGCCACCTATAGGGGCGGAAGCAAGCTTTCTATGGCACGGCTCAGCAAGGCGGCGGCATGAACGCGGGCGTTGTAGGCGGATGACGCGCTGGTCAGGGGGCAAATTTGCGCTGGCTACAGCACGCAATCCCGTTACACTGGTTCCATGACCAAAGTCCGCTTAGGAATTATTGGCCTGGGCAACATCGGACAGCACCATGCCGGTTATCTCTCGGCCGGTAAAATCAGCCGCGCGGAGTTGGTTGCGGTGTCCGATGCGGTGCCCGGGAAGCTGGAGAAATACAAGCCATTGCGAGTGTTCACGGATGGAGAGGAACTGATGCGCTCGGGGCTTGTCGATGCGGTGATCATCGCCACGCCGCATTATCAGCACACGACCCTGGGCATCGCCGCGTTGAACCAGGGCCTGCATGTCATGGTCGAGAAGCCGATTTCGGCCCACAAAGCGGACGCCGAGCGGCTCATCGCCGCGCATCAGCGGGATCCGAAGGCGGTGTTCGCCGGCATGTTCCAGCTTCGGGCCGAGCCGCGTTACCTGAAGATGAAGAAGCTCATCGAAAGCGGCGAACTGGGCAGTATCGTGCGGATGAGCTGGATTATGACCGACTGGTTCCGTACGGAGGCCTACTACGCCAGCGGGGGTTGGCGCGCCACGTGGAAAGGAGAGGGTGGGGGCGTGCTGCTGAATCAATGCCTGCACAACCTGGACGCGATGCAATGGCTGCTGGGCATGCCGGCGCGGGTGCGAGGCTTTTGCCAGCTTGGCCGGTTTCACGACATCGAGGTCGAGGATAACGTCTCCGCCTACTTCGAGTATCCTGGCGGCGCAACCGGGACATTCGTCTCCTCCACTGGCGAGGCCCCGGGAGCGAACCGGTTCGAGATCGTGGGCACGCGCGGCAAGCTGGTGCTTGAACGCGACCAACTCGCATTCACGCGCAACGAGGCCGACATGCTCCAGTTCAGCAAGTCCGCCAAACTCGGCTTTGCCAAACCCGAGGTCTGGAATGTCTCGATCCCCTTCGAGAACGCCGCCAACGGGCATGCCATTTTGATGCAGAACTTTGTCGATTCCATTTTGGATGGACAGCCCTTGATAGCGCCCGGTGAGGAGGGAATCCACTCAGTAGAATTGGCCAACGTGATCCTGTACTCGTCGTTGATCGGCCAGACGGTGGAATTGCCGATGGACAGCGCCGCCTATCAAACCAAGCTCGAGGAACTGATCGGCGGCTCAAAAGTCGAAAAGCGAGTCGTCGAAGTCTCGAACGAGGATTTTACCAAATCCTTCATCCGCTAACCTCCATCCATACATATTCTCCTATGAATCTACCCGGTATCGGCGACGAAGGGGCCAGCAGCCTGGAGGGCCAGATTCAAGCCACCTGCGAGTTGGGCTGGAACCAGATTGAAATGCGCGGGGTCACAATCCCCGGCTTCGCGAAAGCCAATATTCACGATGTGCCGGACGAGGCCTTTGACTTGGCCGTCCGCAAGCTATCTGAGGCGGGGATTGGGGTCTATTGCTTCGGCTCGACCATCATGAACTGGTCAAAAAAGCTCGAGGACCCTTTCGATATCACCTTGGCCGAAGCCAAACGCGCCATCCCGCGCATGGCCCGACTCGGGACAAAGTACGTCCGCGTTATGAGCTTCAAGCCGGGTGACGACGAATACCAGATTCCCGCGAAGGTCTTCGAACGGGTCAAGGAAGTGACCAACCGGTTTCTGGACGCCGGCCTCCAGCCGGTGCATGAGAACTGCATGAATTACGGCGGCATGAGCTGGCAGCACGCGCTCGAATTGCTCGATCATTGTCCCGGCTTGAAATGGGTGTTCGACACCGCCAACCCGATCTTTAACCCCGACCGCTCCAAGGCCAAGCCGTGGCCGAAACAAGACCCCTGGGAATTCTGGACACACGTCCGCGACCATGTCGTCCATATCCATGTCAAGGACGCCACGTGGAACCCGGCCAAAAATGACGCCGATTACAACTGGCCCGGTGAAGGACAAGGGCGAGTGCGGGACATCCTCAAGGACGCCTTCGCCCGAGGCTACGACGCGGCGATTTCCATCGAACCGCACATGGTCGTGGTGTTCCACGATGCCCAGTCCCAAGCCGCCAGCGAGCAGGAGATGCGCAAGAATTACGTGGCGTATGGACAGAGGCTGAAGGAGTTGATTGATGGCATAAGGGGCGAACCGGCTGCCTCCCGTTCCCTCCAGGCTGCGGGTTAGGCCGGGTCCGCCAATTGGTGTGCCAGACCCCGCCCGCAGGTGGGCGGGGGCAAGGGCTTGCGGTCCTGGTGAAATAACCCAACCACCCCCTTCACCATCTGGCACAGTTCCTCGAATACTTGCTTTTCGTCGTTGCCATGGCAGCCTCCGTAAAAAAGGCCGGGACCCGATCCGACATAACACTGGTCTTCATCCGACCATTCGACAATCTTCAAATAACGCGCGCTCTCTTTCATTGCTCCGCCTCCGCGATGGCCCGATGCACTGCCCTCTCCTGGTAGGGCTTGGCATCGTCGCCGAGATTTCCCGATATACCAGCACTTGAGAATCGTCTTGTTTTGCGCTTGCCCGGGTCTCAAGCCGGACCAATCCTAGCTTCTCGTCCAAATGAACAACAACAAATTGTCCATCATCGAGTGTATCGCCTCCTCCGCAACCTGCCGGCTCGCGCTGCTGGCTCTCCTTGCCGCTATCCCCTTGCAGCTCTGCGCGGGCGTGCCTCTCCGTCTCAACCCGGAGAATCCTCATTACTTCCTGTTTCGAGGAAAACCGGAGATCATCATTACATCCGGCGAGCATTACGGAGCGGTCATCAACCTTGACTTTGATTACGAGAAGTACCTCGACACCCTCGCGCGCGACCATCTCAACGGGACCCGAACCTGGGCCGGCGCTTATTGCGAGTCGCCGACCGCGTTCAACATTGCCAGCAACACCCTGGCTCCCGCGCCGGGCCGGTTTATTTGCCCCTGGGCGCGCAGCAACGTGCCGGGCTATGCGAACGGCGGGAACAAATTTGATCTTACGAAGTGGGACAGCGCCTATTTCAGCCGGCTCAAGGACTTCGTTGCGCGCGCCGGCCAGCGGGGCATCATTGTCGAACTCAATCTCTTTTGCCCCTTCTACAATCAGAGTATGTGGCGGCTTAGCCCGATGAACGCAGCAAATAACGTCAACGGGGTCGGCACCGTGGCCCGCACCAATGTCTATACGCTGGATCGGAACGGCGGTCTGCTCCCGTTTCAGGAGGCGATGGTGCGCAAGATCGTCTCCGAGCTGAAGGGCTATGACAATCTCTACTACGAAATCTGCAACGAACCGTACTTCGGCGGGGTGACTCTCGAATGGCAGCGGCATATTGCTGGTGTGATTGCGCGCTCGGAGAAATCACTCGGGGTCTCGCATCTCATCTCACAAAACATCGCCAATGGCAGGGCCAAGGTGGAGAATCCCTTTCCGGAGGTCTCCATCCTGAATTTCCATTACGCATACCCCCCGGATACGGTGGCAATGAATTACGGGCTGGACAGGGTCATCGGGTACAACGAGACGGGCTTTCGGGGCACCAATAACGCGCCGTATCGCATCGCGGCGTGGGACTTCATCGTTGCGGGTGGCGGCCTCTTCAACAACCTCGACTACTCATTCACTGCCGCCCACGAGGACGGCACTTTCGTTTATCCAGCCAACCAACCAGGCGGCGGCAATCCGGTGCTGCGGAAGCAACTCGCATTTCTGTCCGGCGTGATCCACCAGTTCGACTTCGTCCATACGCGGCCGGACAACGAGGTGCTGGCCGGGGGCCTGCCGCGCGGGCTAAGCGCACGGGCGCTGGTCCAGCCTGGCAGGGCCTGGCTTATCTATCTGCACACTGCGGCCAATCGCAGCAACGCAAGAGGGGCGGCCGGGCATAAAAGCGGTTTTGCCGATGGAGCGATTTCGCTAGGCATCAAGCTTCCGACCGGCCGCTTCCAGGTGCAGTGGTTTGATACCAAGCTGTGCGCCACAATTCACTCTGAGGAATTCTCCTTCGGTGGAGGCATCCGCAAGCTCCCCGTTCCGGCGTTTGAGCGCGACATCGCCCTGGCAGTCCGAAATCAATAGATCTAACCCCGAGTTCAGGCACTTTTAGCAAAGGCGCAGCCAAGACCGCCTCGACCACGGCGAGCGGAATGCCGCGGCGCTCCATGTCCTGTTGAACGTGTGAGGAAAGCTCGTATTTCATGCCTTGCCGCCTGTCTGGACAAAGGCCGTTTCTGGCGCGGCGAGGTTGTCGAACGGCCCTGGAATCATACGCAAAGAACCGTGAGCTTCTTTGGCCCATGGGCGCCGAGGACGAGGATGCGCTCGATGTCGCCGGTTCGGCTGGGACCGGTGATGAAGGAGATGAAGCTCGGATAGCTCGCGCCATATTTCTCTTTTAGCAAGGCAAAGGCCTCCGGCAAGTCGGCCAGCAACTGGGATCGCCGCGCCAGCACCACGTGGTGTGCAGGCAGGACCGACAAGGCCCGCCCACCCGCGCTGCGGCTGGTCACCAACACGCTCCCGGTTTGCGCGACCAGCGCGTCGCATTCAGTAATACCGGCGTCGCAGATCTCTAGCTCATCCACCTTGTATCCATTGTCAGTCCGGCAGACAGGCAGATTCAGACCTCGGCAGGCGGCTTCGATCAAGGCGCCGCGATGGATGCCGACTTTCTTCCAGCCTTCGGCATCGCGCAATTCCAGGAGCCTGCGGTTGAGGTCCTGTTCGCTCTCCAGCAAGAGGAAATCGGCCTTGAGTTTGGTGGCGTTCTCGCTGAACAAGGCCAACCGCGCCTCGAACCCTTCCCCTACCGCCGGCAGCCATTGTCGAGCGTTGGCGCCATTCGGGCCGACCGTTGGCTCCGGGTGCCCGCCCAAGCCGGAATGCGGCTTGGGGGCCTTTACGGCCAGGGCTTCGCGCACGCGGCCCAGGATTTTCTCGCGTTCGGTCATTTCCTGTTCCTCCAGTATTCTTTGAAAGTCTGCGGGGCGATGGGGGGCAGGTCGCGGGTTTTGGTCCAGGACCGCGCGGGGTCGAGGCGGGAGCCTTTGACCAGGGGGTGGAGTCTCTGCGCCAGACGCCCCGCCCTTTTGGCCCAGGCATAAATGGCCGGGCGATTGACAATCCATGCAAACGTGCCGAAGGCGAACCGTTCGAGGCCGGAAGGTTTCTGCTTTATGGCGTTGCGCCGGTTTTGGAGCAGGTGATGGTGGAGGTCGATCTTCACCGGGCAAATCTGGGTGCAGGCGCCGCAGAGCGAACTGGCGAAGGACAAATGCTTCCATTCCTGCAGCCCGCGCAGGTGTGGGGTAATAACCGAGCCGATGGGGCCGGAGTAGGTGGTGCCGTAGCTATGCCCGCCGATATTTCGGAAGATGGGGCAGACATTGAGGCAGCCGCCGCACCGGATGCAATGGAGCGCGTCACGCTGTTGGGCATCGGCCAGGAGCTCGGTGCGGCGGTTGTCCAGCAGCACCACATGGAATTCTTCCGGTCCGTCCGGCTCCCCGGGCTGGCGCGGCCCGCCATAGAAGGAGTTGTAGCAACTGAGGGCCTGCCCAGTACCGATAGTTGAGAGCATCGGGAGGAACAGGGCCAGATCTTCGAAACGCGGCAACACCTTCTCTATGCCCAGGAGCGTCACCATGACCTTGGGCAGAGCCGCCGTCAGGCGGGCATTGCCCTCGTTTTCGGTTATCGAAACCATTCCGGTCTCGGCGATGGCGAAGTTCGCCCCGGTTAACCCGATATCCGCGGTGATGTATTTCTGGCGGAGCACACGCCGGGCGATCATGGTCAGGTCTTCCGGGTTCTGGGTCGGCGCGCTGCCCAATTCGCGAGCGAAGACTTCGCTGATTTCTCCCCGCGAAAGGTGCATCGCTGGAAAGACAATGTGATAGGGAGGCTGCTTCAGGAGTTGGACGATGAACTCGCCCAAATCAGACTCGACCACCTTCAAACCGGCCTCTTCGAGCGCCTCGTTCAAGTGAATCTCCTCCGAGGTCATCGACTTGGACTTGATGATCGAGCGGGCGCCTTTCTCCCGGATGATGCCCAGGAGGATCTCCCGCGCCTGGGAGGCGTTACCGGCCCAATGGACCTTGGCGCCGCGCGATTCGAGCTTTGTGGCCAAATCGACCAGATGCTGGTCGAGGTGATTGATAGCCTGCCATTTTGTTTCGGCGGCTGACTGGCGCGCGGCCTCCCAATCCTGAAATGCCGCCCTGGTCTTGTCGCGGACCGCTTCGTAGTTGCGCAAGGCAGTCTGGATGAGGCGGCGATGCCGCAGGTCGCTCGTCAGCCGAGCAGCCTGCTGTTTAAATTGGCTGGCAATCGCGTTCATGAGCGCTTGGCTTGAGGCAACTCCATCGCGCCGGCCAGTATCTCGGCCAGGTGAATGGTCTTGAGCTTGCGGCCTTGGCGGTCTATCAAGCCTTGGATATGCATAAGGCAACTTGAATCGTTCGATACGATATACTCCGCCCCGGTTTCAGACGCCAAGTCGCATTTTACTTCGCCCATGGCGGTTGAAATCATCGGGAACTTTGCCGCGAATGTCCCGCCGAACCCGCAGCAAACCTCTTCTTTCATCTCCACCAACTCGAGGTCGCGCACATGGGCCAGGAGTTGGCGCGGCTGTTTCTTGGTCCCGAGCTCGCGCAGACCATGGCAGCCGTCATGGAAAGTCACTTTGGCTGGGAAGCGGGCGCCCAGATCGGTCACGCCCAGGCGCGTGACCAGGAAGTCGGAGAATTCATAGCATTTGGCGCTCAGTTCCTTTGCGGCGGCGGCTTGAGGTGTTCCGGCAAAAAGCTCCTGGTAAAACACCTTGAGCATCGCCCCGCAGGAACCGGAGCCGATAACGACCACTTCCGCATCGCGCAACGCATCGAGCACTTTGAGGGCCACCTCGCGGGCCTCGTCCCAATAACCCGAATTGAACGCCGGCTGCCCGCAGCACGCTATGCTTTCCGGGCACTCCACAGTATGGCCGAGCCGCTCCAGGACGTTCACCATGCTGATGCCCACTCGCGGATACATCAGGTCCACAAAACACGGAATAAACAAGGTCACTCTCATGCGCTGGTTGCTTTATACATTGACGTACGGCGGATCAGCCAGCAGATTTTCCTCCCGGATCATAGCCCGATGTGGCAGATTGGCGCGGCAAAGTGAATCGAAAGAAAGCGACAATCTATTACTCAGGCCGCGTTCAAGGTGTTGGGTTCCGTTACACGGTCAAATCCGTGGCGAATGGATTTGAGGTGACGGGGACGGTACGCAACCTGCCGGACGGGCGGGTGGAATTGATGGCCGAAGGGGTCAAGGAGGAAATCCTGGCCTTCCTGGATGCCATTCGCGAATCCGGTATGGACCATTTTATTGAACAGGAAGATTTGAGCTGGAGCGAAGCGACGAATGAGCTTCGCGGGTTTGAAATTGCAAGGTAGTTAAATGAAGTTTGCCATAATTGCGGACATCCACGCCAACCTGGACGCCTTCCAGGTGGTGCTCGATGACATCAAGAAACAACAATGCACCCATTTCGCGTGTCTGGGCGACGTGGTGGGTTATAACGCCAACCCCAAGGAGTGCCTCGACATCGTCCGCAGCATGAATATCCCCTGCGTCAAGGGCAACCACGACGAATACTGCTCGACGGACCGCCGACTGGACGGGTTCAATCCCGCCGCGGCTGAGGCGGTCAATTGGACGCGCAAGCAATTGTCGGCCGAGGACCGCCAATGGCTGCAGGACCTGAAATACATGCGGATGGTCACCAACTTCACCATCGTTCACGCCACCCTCGACGGGCCGCAGCGGTGGGGATACGTGTTCGACAAGCTGGCTGCGGCGGCCAGTTTCACCTACCAGAACACCTCCGTCTGCTTCTTCGGCCACACCCATGTCC
>JBJKSV010000167.1:0-5219 GCA_046703605.1 Limisphaerales bacterium | reverse complement strand
CCGCCTATCATGAATGTGGCTGTGCCTTTGCTCCAGCATTCCCAATGATTGGGGCAGCGGGCGCTTTCGCAGACGGTGTGCAGCTTCAACTCATCGAGCAGCGCGCGCGTGTTGGTGAAGCGGTCGGTCGTAGGCAATCGCACGCGCAGCCAGTCAGGCAGGCGCGGGCGCTGCGGGTTTTCAATGAGATTGGAGCCGGGCATTTCTGGTTTCGAGGCGTTTGAAGAACTCGGGAAGCTGCTCCGGGCCGAAATCGGCCAGGATCTGACCCTCGACCTCCAGGACGGGAGCAAGCTCCTGGCCTGAGAGCCGGATCATCTCGTCGAAGGCCCCCTCGTCGGCAATGACATCGACGGCTTCGTAGTCCACGTCGTGGGCATCGAGCCAGCGTTGCGCCTTGTGGCACCAACCACAATAGGGTTTGACGAAGAGCCGAATCTTTCTCGCTTTCACATCCCTATAGTGGGGGATATACAGACTTTTTTCAAATGCGGGTTGTACGAATCCGTTAAAAGACCCAGAACGGCAGCCTCGAGACCCGAACTCACCCCGGGCCAGGCCTCCCACCTGGACAGCATGGCAAAGGTGTCTTATGGTTAAAGAAGAGTGGAAGCGAAGGCTGGCATGACGGAAGCGGTCCCGAGTGAGGACGTGGTTGGGTTTTTGCCAGAGCCGGCGATTCTGACCTCTGAAGGCGGCCAAATTCTTGCCGCAAACCGCGCTTTTTGCCAGTTGGCAGGTTTGAGCCGCACCGAATGCGAGCATGCCGATCTCTTTAGCCTGTGCTCAGGAGCTGCGGGAGAGTTGAGCGCCCTGTTCGAGCGCGCCTCAAGGACGAGACGAATGCAGGAAGGCGCAGTGGGCCTTCAAAGTAAAAATGGCGCACCGCAGTTTCTTCAGGCGGAGGCGGGTCAAATTGCGAGGGATGAAACTGGCGCCCGCATTTTCCTGGTGCGCTTCTGGAACATATCCGGGCAGCGGTTGGAGGCGAGCAGAGGGGTCCTGCGCTGGCTGAGCACCTGCGAGGACATGGAGGGACTGCGCCGCGCCGAAGAGGCCCAGGCCTGGCTTGCCGCTATCGTCGAATCCTCCGACGACGCTATCCTGAGCAAGACGCTGGAGGGGATCATTACGAGTTGGAATAGCGGCGCCGAGCGGATCTTCGGCTATAAGGCGCAGGAGGTCGTCGGCAAGTCGATTACCATCCTTATACCGCCGAACCTGATAGACGAGGAATCCGAAATCCTGGCGCGGCTCCGGCAGGGCAAGCGCATCGACCATTACGAGACAACCCGGGTACGTAAGGATGGCAAGGTGATCGATATTTCTCTGACCATTTCACCTGTCAGAGACCGGCACAACCGCATTGTCGGCGCTTCCAAAATTGCCCGTGACATTACCGCGCGCAAGGAGGCCGAGCGCATCCTGGCCGAGACCAAAGCCCAATTGCAGGCTTATGCCGAGAATTTAGAGAAGAGGGTCTTGCAACGAACCGCCAAACTCCAGGACACCGTCCGCTCCCTGGATGGGTTCTGCTACACCCTGGCCCATGACCTGCGCGCCCCGGTGCGGGCCATGATCGGATTCAGCGGCGAGCTCTCGGAACAGTACGGCGGGCAGCTTGATCAGACGGGACGGGATTACCTGGCCCGGATCACGACGGCCGCGCAGCGGATGGACCATCTCATCCTCGACCTCCTCGAATACGGACGGCTCGATACCCTCGAAGTGCCGATGGTTCCTATCGACCTGGCCGACATCGTCCAAAGGGTGCTGCTTCCCTTCGAGGCTGACATCAAATCCAGGTCCGCCCGGGTGAACCTCGCCGTCCCGCTCCATCGCGTCACGGCCAATCCCATGGTGCTTGAGCAGATCTTTTCGAACCTGATCGGGAATGCTCTCAAGTTTACCCGGCCCGGCGCCGTCCCCGAGGTGGCGATCAGCTCCGAAGACTGCGGGGATGTCATCCGCGTCTGGGTGCGCGACAACGGCATCGGGATCAAGGCGAACCACCTGTGCAAGCTCTTTCAACCCTTTTTACGGCTCGTAAACGGAACGGAGTACCCCGGTACGGGAATGGGTTTGGCGATTGTGCGCAAGGCTGCACAGCGCATGGGAGGCCGCGTTGGGGTCGAATCGGAGTACGGCAAAGGCAGCAGTTTTTGGGTTGAGCTGCCCCACAGCAGGTCCAAGCGCCCAAAACTCTCGGAGAGCATTGGAACCAGAACGGGCTCGCCGGTGCTTTCAGAAGCCCAGTAGTCGGTTCAAGACCATCCGCGTGACCTCTCCCTGTAGGAGAAGGGGTGACGAGTCTCTGATTGGAACCCAGGATATGTGAAAGCCCGGGATCAGAGACTCGCCACCTCGTCTCCGACAATACAGGAGCGCGCCCGTCCCCGAATCTGCGAAGTTGGGCTAGACTGGCTCCCCGTGAAATTTGGTGGGGATCGCCTTCCTTCCGTAGTAAATCACCGCCGGCGGGAAATTCCACAGGACCGGCAACGTCCGCAGATTCGGGAAGTGGGCGCGCACCTTCTTGCGGTCGATCAGAGAATGCTGGAATTGGATGTACATCCCATCGTCCTGAATAGCCGCGCTGATTTTATCCAGCAGCGAATTGACACGGTCACGAGGCAGATTTCCGAGCGGGATGCCGGAAATCACGAAATCCGGACGTTCGGCTTCGTTGCGGCTCCAATTTGAAAGGACGTTCTCGGCGGAATCCGCGACGACCCTGACGCGGCCGCCAAGACCGGCGGCCGCCACGTTCCCACGCACATCGGCGGCAAGCGCCGGGTTGATTTCGCATGCGAGGATTCGCGCCTGCGGACAGCGCGCCGCCAGGCGCAACGTCAGCGCGCCGTTGCCGGCGCCAAGCTCCAGGACCTGGCCGCGGTAATCTTGGGGGACCGGGGCGATCATGTTGCCAATCAAGATCCGCTGGGAGGGGACGATCCCGCCAGTCTGACCCTGTTTGACCAAGCCCGCCCAAATAAAACGCAAATAGCTCGCAATAGTATGTGTCACAATCATCTGTTTGGAAGCGCGGCCCGCCCGTGGGCCGCTTCTATCAGTCTATAATGAACGCGGAATCCAATCGAGTCGAGCACCTTTCGCCTGAGGGCGCCGCCGCCGGGCGTGTAGGGCGATCTCCCCATGGAAGGGGCGAAGAGACGCGGCATATTAGTTACGAGGTTAGTTATTGGGGTGGTTAAGGCGGCTTGGAAACAAGCCGCCTTCTTTTTTCGCTCATGCCCAGCGGTGACCAGGAAGCAGGGCCTAAAACCGGTATTGCAGGGTTGAGTAAACCAAGTGAGCGTCGAAATCCCTGTGCCCGCCATAGAGATCATCCGTGTAATGCGAGAACCCGTAACGCAATGTCAGGCGCATGTTCTTGCTGATTCGCCGAACGATCCCGGCCATGATGCCGTTCTGCTCCGCTCCCGCGCCGAAGGGGATGCCGACGGGGATGTTCTGATAGTCGTCGGCGTGATAATAAAAATAGCCCAGGTTGAAATCCGTCTTGTCATCCACAATGAAGGTGGAGTTGAAGTTAAGCGTCCAGTAGTTGTTCTGCGCGTTCAGGATAGCCGCGGTATAATCCGAGGCGGGGGTCTTGGTCTCACTGAGCACATAATTGAAGCCGGTCTGGAGGTAAAGCCGCGACCATGGCACCCAAGTAATGTCTTGCGCCAGAATATGACTGGTCATGTCCGAGGATTCCACTTCGGGAAGGCCAGATAGAGCCGTGGGCCTTGTGTGGATGTTGGACGACTGGTATTCGTAGCGGCTGATGAGGGTGACGTTGTTCAGGGGCCGCAAGGTTAGCCCGATATTGCCATCGTAGGTCTCGAAGTCCTGCATCACCAGGAAGCCGGGGTAATCCCCCAGTGAGATGCTCTGGATGTTATTGTAATCATAGCGGTTGAGTTTGTAATAGCCGCCAATGTTCAACGTCACGCTCCGGGCTGGATACCACCGGGCGCCCGCGCTGTATTTCTGGAAGAACCGGCTATCGTCGGTCTTGAAATCCACTGGAGGCACGCCGATGCCTTCGATTGGCTGCAAACCGCCCAACTCGCTCAGGTTGCCCTGTCCCTCAGTCCAGTCTCCACGCGCAAAAAGGACCCAATTGGTGATGGCATTGTAGCGTAAATCCAGACGCTCGCGCACATCAATGACATCCCGATCACTGGCCCCGTTGAAGGGGACGCTGGAAAAGCCGTCCAAGGTCTCTACCCCGTTGGCATCCGCATCCATATCCTCCTTTTCAACCCGGATGGAGGGAGTGATAGTGAGGTGCTGCACCGGCACGGTCAGCAGGTTGAGGTTCATCACATAGTCGTGCAACCGCGACCCGCCGTTGAGGCTTAGGTATCCAAAGCCGCTCGCCAACATCGGCACGTAGCCAACATCAAAATCCGAACCATAAATGCGGCTTCCCGTGAAATCGTTGTCCAGGTCCGAATAGGAGTAGCCCGACGAGAGCATGAGGTTGTCCTTGAACCACGTTTCGGTGTAGGCGTGGACATTGAACATGTCATAAGTTGTCCCTTGGCGGTTTGTAATCTTCTCCTGAACCGGTTCGCCGGGATATTGATCGATCTTCAGCGCGTCGTCCAGCCTGCCGGTCTCGTACTCGACGCCCAGACCCAAGTCCGTCTTCTTTATATGATGGGTGGCATCGAGTTGGAAGGTGTCGCTGTGCTCATCAATGCTCTCAGTGGTTGGGCTCAGTCCCACCACCACCTGGCCTAAATACCCAACGTGCGCATCGCCCCAACTGGTGGAACCCTTGTCTCCCTCGCGGGTCCTGTGCGTATATCTGAAAGTGATTTTGGGCTTATTCTCCATCCTGAGTCCCGCCTCAAACGTCAGTTCGCTGCGGTCCAACGTCAGCGCGTCATCCGACGGGTAGCTGAAGTACTCGCCCGCCGGCGGATAGAAACCCCCATCCCCGTTATACCAGGTCCGAAACTCGTTATAGGAAAACCGAACATAGCCGAGGTTATCCTTGGCGAGGTTGAGCCTCAGGCTATAATCGTGATTGTCAAAAAGCCCGTGCCCATCCAAGGTCAGATGGGTGGTCTGGTTCGTACCCAGGTCGGTCTGGTAGTGCAAGTCTTCAATGCCGCCAAACGCGGTGCCGGTGTGGTGGACCTGCTGGAATTGGGCCTCGTTGCCGGTGGTAAAGAAACCGCCCGCGGAGAGTGTGACCC
>JBJKSV010000166.1:0-6600 GCA_046703605.1 Limisphaerales bacterium | reverse complement strand
CCCCTGAAGTGGAGCCACTATTTTGAGGTCCACCGGACGCGGTTTGTCGTGCCACTCCACGGTGCCAGGACGGAGACCGTGAGCAAGAGGTGCGCGATGGAGGTCAAAAACCTGGGCGGCGCCAGGGTCGAGGTCAGTCTATTTGGAGGCGGGACGAATTTGGTAAACCGTACGCAGGATTTACCCCGCGGCCAGTTGCTGGTGCTGGGGGGGAACGCGCCGAACGCCACGACCTGGCTGGTGGTGTTGAAGCGCGTCCGCTAGCTCGAGGTTCTCCGAAAAGGTATGATCGGGGTGACTTCATCGCCCACTTAATCGAGAACCTGGCGAATTCGACAAAGTGGACGATTAAGTTGGCCGATAAAGCGACCCTGTTCGGATAACGTCTATCTCGCGTTGCGGCGGGACTTGTCTTTTCTTGTTCCACAATTACACTGTGATTATGAAGAATGACGTCGTGCCGGTTCAGATTCGCGGAATACTCCCCGCCAACAGCGGGTGTGCCCTCTTCGTGGGCAACGACGAAAAGGTCTTCGTGATCAACGTCGAGCCGAACATGGGTTTGGTCATCGGGATGTTCATGCGCGAGGCGCCAAAGGAACGCCCTTTGACTCACGATCTCATGCAGAGTATTTTTAAAGGCTTCAGCATCACTGTCGAACGCGTCGTCATCACCGAGCTGAAAAATTCCACTTACTTTGCCCGGCTCATCCTCCAGCAGCAGAACGAAGTGGCGCGCAAGATTGTGGAGATTGACGCGCGGCCCAGCGATTGCTTGGCCTTGGCCACGGCCCAAAAGCGCCCGATTTATGTCACTAACTCGCTCTTCGAGCAGGTGGAGGACATGAGCGAGGTTCTCGAACGGATTAACGAGAACGGGACCGAGCCCGAGTAGGTTCAGCATCCCCCGTCCGCACCCCACTGGTACATGGCCACTAAGATGTCCGCTCCGCTGGTGTTAGTCTGTGGCGACGACGATTTCGCCGTTAAGGAGCGCGCCAAGGCCGTCTTCGAGCAATGGGCCAAAGAAGTGGGGGGGATGGACCATGAGATCATTGATGCCAGCGTTAACAATTCATCCGAGGCGCTCAAAGCCCTGGCGCGGCTTCGAGAAGCCCTCCAAACCCTGCCGTTCTTCGGCAATTCAAAGGTTGTCTGGCTAAAGAACTGCAATTTTCTGGGTGATGAACGCGCCGCCACGGCTGCGGCGGTCAGCGAGAGTATCGCCCGCCTGGCGCAGGAACTCAGGGACTTTTCGTGGGACAATGTGCGCCTGCTCATCAGCGCCGGCAAGATCGACAAGCGCAAGACCTTTTACAAAACCCTCGACAAGCTGGGCTCGGTCGAGACTCTCACCGGATGGTCGGCCGACGACCGGGATTGGAGCAATCAGGCCGAGGCCTGGGCGCGAAAGACGCTGCGGGAGCAACATAAGGATATTTCCGACGAGGCCCTGGCCGAGTTGGTTAGCCGGGTCGGCCCGAATCTGCGGCAGCTCAGTAGCGAACTTGAGAAGCTCGTCTTGTTCTGCGGAGACAAGAGCCAAATCGAGCTGGCTGACATATCGGCCATCTGTGTGCGAAACAAGACCGCCCGTGCCTTTGCCCTAGGCGACGCGCTCGGCGACCGCGATTTGGCACGGACCCTCGCGAGGCTCGACGAAGAGCTATGGGAGGTAAGGCTGGATCCCCAGAAATCGGAGATCGGTCTGCTTTACGGTCTTATAGCCAAGGTCCGCGCCATGCTGCTGCTGAGAGAGATGGTCAGGGAAGGGTGGATCAAACCCGACGCCGATTATGCCCGGTTTAAGGCTCAACTGGCTCGAGTGCCCCAAGGCAGGTTTCCTGAGGACCGGCGCTTCAATCCCCTTGCGCTCAACCCGTACGTGATTTACAAAGCATTGCCCCAGGTTAGGCGGTACGATGGGGATGAACTGGTTCGAGCCATGGAATTGCTTTTGGAATGTAATCATCGGCTGGTTTCCAGTTCGCTGGATGCCGCACTGGCGTTACAGCAGGCCTTGGCGCAAATTGTGGGTGTACGGGCGGCCAAACCTGCCCGAAACAGAATTTAGAGCACTGCGGCAATGTGGCGGGCAACGAATAAGATGATGGAGGCTTCCGGCAGCCTGGGCGGCCCCGGCCAGGCACAGCGTGGCCGCTCGCCGAGTACTTTTGGCAAATGCATGCGGGAACACAGGTCGTGAGCGGGTCTCAAGCCAGGATGGGTGTGTTGGTAGGCGAGAAGTTTGCCTGCGTCCGGATTGCCGGTCGGGCGAACCTCACGTCGAGCCTCGATTTCAAGACGCTGGTCAGCGAATTGCGCCGCAAGGGGTACGGCTACTTTGTTATCGACCTCTCCCAGTGTTCGCTCATGGACAGCACCTTCCTGGGGGTGCTGGCCGGGTTTGGTTTGAAAATGGGCGGTCTCCAGGAAGAAGGGAGGGAGCGGGCCGTAGAGTTGTTCAACCCCAATTCCCGTGTGACCGAATTGCTCGAGAGCTTGGGCGTGTTGCACTTGTTCAAGCTCACACAGGGCTCGCTCGAGATGCCGGAGGCGACCGAGACGGAAGTTCAGTGTCCGTCGGGCGCCAGCCGCGAGGAGCTGGCGCGGGCCTGTCTTGAGGCCCATCAGACCCTAATGCGCATCAACCCCGAGAACGCCTCCAAGTTCAAGGATGTCTCCCAGTTCCTGGCCAAGGACCTCCAAAACCTAAAGAACAGCCACAGCTAGAGCCACGAGGTCCCCTGAGGCTTCACCTCCGCGGGCGCATCACGGAATCCTTCAGCGACAACCTCAAACTGAGCCAATCGTTCTCAGCGGCATGGGGGTTGAGCCGTTCCTTCCAGAATTGGCCCCATCACTGCGCGTGCGGTTCTTCCACTCAAAACGCGACAGGGGAGCAGGCCATTCCATGGGCGGTGGCGACGGCCTGGTGGGTGACCTTGCCGTTCATGATGTTGAGGCCGCCAGCAAGTGCGGGCTGGCGCTGACAGGCCTCCGCCAACCCGGAATCGGCCAGCAATTCCAGGTAGCGATAAGTGACGTTGGTCAGGGCCTGCGTCGCGGTGCGTGCGTAAGCTGCGGGCATGTTGGCAACGCAATAGTGGGTCACGCCTTCCTCCACAAACACGGGGTCGTGATGCGTGGTGGGGCGCGAGGTGTCCGCGCAGCCGCCCTGGTCGATGGCAATATCGACCAGCACGCTGCCCGTCCGCATGCGGCGGAGCATGTCTCGGTTGATGAGCTTGGGCGCCCTGGCCCCGGGGAGCAGCACCGCCCCAATCAGGAGATCGACCGAGGGCAGCAGTTCCAGCAAATGCGCCTCGCTGGAGTAGAGCGTGTGGGCGGTATGGAGGGTGATGTCCAGGAAACGCATCCGTTCCAGGTCCACTTCAAGGATGGTTACGTCGGCGCCCAGGCCCTGCGCCATGCGCGCGGCATTGATGCCCGAAGTCCCGCCGCCCAACACCACCACTCTGCCCGGCAAGACCCCCGGCACGCCGCCCAGCAGCACGCCGCTTCCACCAAAGTGTTTGGCAAGGAAATAGCCGCCAACCAGGATCGACATCCGCCCGGCTATCTCGCTCATCGGCTCCAGCAGTGGCAAACGCTGGCTGACGACGATCGTCTCATAGGCCAAAGCCGTGACCCCCGATTTGAGCAGCGCTTCGGTCAGGGGCCGATTCGCCGCCAAATGCAGGTAGGTGAACAGCAACTGACCGGGCCGCAACAGGCCGTACTCTGGGGGCAGAGGTTCCTTGACTTTTACCACCAGTTCCGCCCGTTCAAATACCTCCCCGTGCCCCGAGACCAGCTTCGCCCCGGCTCGTTCGTAGTCTTCGTCCGGGTAGCCCGCCCCGGCCCCGGCCTGCCGTTCCACCAGGACTTCGTGGCCTCGCCGGATGAGTTGGTAGGCCGCCGAAGGGAGCAGCCCAACTCGATATTCCTGGTCTTTAATCTCCTTTGGTACGCCAATAATCATACCCCTGAAAGTAAATGAGGGCTCGACTCAAGGATCTCGCCCGCCGACTCACCCGACACGCCTTGAGCGCGATGAACCAATGCCAGCAGGTTGACCGATGACGCCGCCTGGCGCTCCGCCTCCTGCACCCGGCCAAATTCGCCGCAAACCGCCTTGTGCGCCGGCTCTTCAAAGGTGCGCCAATCGCGTCCCCCCTCCGCGCGCAGAGAGAGCAGCACGTCGTGAACGGTTATCGTCTCGAGTGGGCGCGCCGGCAGATAGGCCGTTTCGCCCCCCGCCGCCTCGATCACCAGCCGCGTCGAGCACAGACTGCGCAGGATCTCTCGGATGAGGCGGGTCGGCACCGCCAGTTCCTCCGCCAGTCCGGTGAGGCTCGAGGGCGCTTGCCCGCGGGCAAACCGTCCGCCAATCGAGGTCATCAGGCACAGCGCAATGAGTTCGCGGGTGCGCTGGTTGACGGCCTCAAGCTGCTTCTGCTCGAGGTAAGCCGCCCGGTTTTGGAAGGCATAAGCCACCTGGGAACCGAGGAGCAGAATCACCCAAGCAAAATAAAGGCCGATCATAAAAACCGGCACCATGGCCAGGCTGCCGTAAATCTTGAAGTTGGTGACGACGCGTGAGACGTAGAGCACGCTGGCGACGTTGTTGAGATTGAAAAGCAGACCCGCAACTCCCCCGCCGACGAGCGCTGCGCGCCAATCGACCTTCGTGTTCGGCATCAGCATGTAGAACGCCGAAAACGTCAGGCACAGGACGACAATGGGCAGGAGGCGGAACAGGAGGGTGCCGACAAAAGGCATGGTGGCCAGCAAATGGCGGGTGCCATGAAGTTGAGGGCCGGTCGCCAGTCCCAAGGCCGTCACCAACAAGATCGGAGCCAGGCTGATGACGCCCCAATACAGCACAATCCGCTGAAACCAGCTTCGTCCGCGCGGCACACCCCAAATATCGTTGAAGGTGGTCTCGATGCGGCTGAGCATAGAGATGGCGGTGAAGATGAGCAGCGCGGTGCCGGTCAGCCCCAAGGCGGCGCTGCGCGTATTTTGGATAAAGCCGTAGATATGGCGCGCAACGGCGTCGCGAGCCTCGACTGCGTTGTCTCCCTGCAACAGAGAGCGCAAGGCGGCGTCATTATGGCTCTTCGTCTCTGTTGAAGCCAGCGGCGTCGAGCCGCTGGTTCGCCCGGCTTGATCCAGGCCGGGTTTCGCTTCCGGCGCTGCGGAGGTGAAGGGCGAGAAGTCCTGGTTTGTCGAGAGCGTCCCGGGCGGAGTTATATTGGCGACAAACTCCTGGATGAAATCACGAATCCGGTCCTCGCCCTGCTTCTTGAGCACACTGCTGGTGATGCTCATCACCACCGCCAGCATGGGGATGAGCGCCAAGAGAGTCACGTAAGCCAGCGCCGCCGCCCGCACCGGGCCGCGGTTGCGTGAAAAGCTCTTCCACACCAGCACCCCGAAGTTGAGCAACCGGTGGAACCACGCCCCGCCCTCGGCGCGGGCCAGGCCCTCCTCCCGCAACAGCGCCTGAACCTGTTCGCGAATTTTCTGAAACCTGGAGAGTTTGCTCGCCATGACGTTCTAGGCGCGCGGGGGCATTGTGGGAGGTTTTTGCTGCGCGCGGACGTATTTGGCGTACTCGCCGCGAAGGGCATGCAAAAGGGCTTCCCTGCTGACGTTCGGATGTTGCCCGATGACTGCTTCCAGTCTTGCCTCCAGCTCCCTGGTCCGCTGACGCTTCTCTGCCTCTGGCGCCTCGCGAATAGCATCCAGGGCCAGGAGCAGTTCCTCGAGGACCCGCTTCATCTTGGGCGGTTGAGCGAGTCAATGAAGTCACGCTCATCCGGGAAGGTTTCCTTGAGCAGCCTGTTGGCCTCCTCGTCACTCACGCGGACGGCTGTCATCTCCCATGTGAGGTCGAGTTGGGCAAGGCATCCATCGAGCCGCAAGGCTAGTTTGCGATCATGAGACTCCGGGTCCCTGACCAACGCCTGGAGCATTTGCCCCGCTCGAAGCAGCCATTTGAGCTCCTCGCGGTAGGCCGCCCACGTCTGCTCGTCAGGGTCCCGGAGGATCACCTGTTCGTGCTCCCAGGCGCTGAACCCGCGAACGGCGCGGATCCAGTCCTCTGCCATTTCCGAGAGCCAGGAGGGGAAACGACCCTCGATGGGTTTGGCCGCCCCAGCCGTCATTGTCACACTCATACACACAACTTGATGCATGTTGGCAGCATTGGCAATCCCGCAAAAACGGCCTTTCTGACGCCGTGTATAGCAAAGGCCAAACAGCCTCGTAAGGGACCGGAAGTCTTGCTTCCCGGTCATCTTCCCCGTTTCGCGCGGGCTGCTGTTCGCTGTGCCATCATGGGCGCTGGCTCATTGCCAGGCGATGCCGTTGGAATCTGGCGGGCTGCCCGCCCTGGGGGTCCAGTTCGGCGGTGAGATAGCCGCCGTCTTTAAGCAATTGGATGCCCGCCAGGGATGGGCATAGACGGACCCGGAAGGGACGCCAATGCCGCGCCTCGTGAATGGCGGTGGTCAAGCGTTTGGGGGTGTGACCGAGGAACCGGATTGTCGGCATCCCCGCCAACCGGCGGCTCTTCCACAAGATCAAGGG
>JBJKSV010000165.1:0-4556 GCA_046703605.1 Limisphaerales bacterium | reverse complement strand
AAAACCTTGCTATGGCGCAGCAACCTATCACGACATGGTTCCTGGTGTTGGGGCTGTTTCTGCCGCGCGTCACGCTGGTAGCGGCTTATCTCACACACAATATACCGCCCAATAACGTCCCCTTCCTGGCCGATGTGCTGGGCGCGGTGTTCCTGCCCCGCGTGCTGATTTGCGTCTATATCGCGATGAACCTGGGCTATCACGGCTGGTTCTGGCTGCACCTGATCGCCGCTTTGCTCGTGTACGCCAGCAGCGCATCGAAGGGGGACGAGATCGTCCGGCGACGGCGGACCGCCTCGGCCAAATAAACATCTTGACCTTCCGTGTGAAATTGTGGTTACATCAGCGCATGAAGGCTGAATGGAAACGGGATGGCCAGCTCTTATTATGCGGGGTTCTTCTTTCTCTCTCAATCGCAGCTCAAGGCGCTCCAGGACTCCTTTCTCTAAGACCGGGCCCCGGCCGCGTCGAGTTGGCCTGGCCCAGCGCGACAACCAATGCCATCGGCCAACTGGCTTTTCCGGAGTACGAGGTGGAATACAGCTCGGACCTGACGCAGTGGAAGCCGCTGGGAGGCAAAGTCAGAGGCATCGAGGGGCGGTCGGGACCTTCGCTCCAACTGTCCCTGCCCGCGGAGCAAGGGCCGATGTTCTACCGGGTGAGCGCAGACCCTGACTCCGGCGCCACAAACGAGGTTGGCCAGGGAGGAGCCGAAGTCTTCGGCTACAACGCGCAACTCCAGGAAGAACTCGGCCAGTTGGGCTTCCTCTCGGTCGCGGATTTCGAGACGAATTTCCCAACCGTGCCGTACCTTCCAGGCCTGACCTGGGACGCCACGACGGCGCAGTTCTGGACCAATTTTGACTCTCCCCGGCTATTCTACGCCGCCTATGGATGGTACAGCGGGTCGAGTCCCATCGCCTACAATTTCCAGCCAAATCCTGTCGAGAGGGCGATGTTGATGACGAATGGGTTCGTGGTCAGTGAGCGCATGGGTTCGGTGACCTTCGGCGATGCCTACTACAGGATTTTTCAAGCCGACCTGCCAGTGTTCATCACCACCGATTCCATCCTGCATGCCTGGCACCGCTCTTACGACAGCATGCTTTCGGAGATTGAAGAACTCTCGTTGGCCACGCTGCTCGAGCGCGTCTTGACCAACATGTCCGCCCAATTGCCCCAGACCTGGCAGCAATACGGCGCCGGCCCGCTGCGGGAGAGCATTCTGGACGCGGATTTCTTTCTGACGGTGGCGCGCAGCCTCTGGGCCGGACAGCAAGTGCCTGACTCGATCGACGTCCCAGGCCAGAGCCAGCGGGTGACAGACGCCCTGGCAGCGGTGAGCAACCTCACGCTGGCTTATGTCCCCATGTTTGGAACCGGTCGCGTGGTGGATTTCTCCCAGTTCACTGTCCGGGGGCATTATGCGGCCTCGGAACGGTTGACCCGATATTTCCGCACGATGATGTGGTGCGAGCAAATCGATCTGCGCCTGGCTACATTTGAGCCGAACCAAGAGGACGATATCCGCGAATTGGGCACCGCGGTGGTGCTCCAGCATTTGCTAACCAGTTCCGGCGAATTGGGCGATTGGTCGATGATGGACAGAATTACAGGACTCTTCGTCGGGATGACCGACTCGATGACCTTCCCCGAATTGAACGGCCTGCTGGCCGGCGCGAATATCCAATCTCCCGCGGATGTCCCGGACCTGGCCACACTCACGAACCTGCAAACGCATCTCCTGGCCGGCGAACTGGGCCTTCAGGACATCGAAAGCGGTTATTTCCTCTCGCCCCTGAGTCCCGCGCAGGTAAAGTTGCCTCGTTCATTCACCGTCATAGGCCAGAAATTCGTGATGGACAACTGGGCGTTGACACAGGTGGTGTTCGACCGTGTGCTTTGGGACCCGAGTGACCCAAGGACGCTTTACGGAAAAGTGCTTCGCCGAAAGCCCAGTTGCCTGGACTTCGCATTTTCGGTGCTGGGAAACGATGTGACCGTGCCCGAGATCGTGGCTCGCATCCTCAACACCAACGGCGTGCCCTTTAGAGACGGACTGCCTTACCAGCACAATCTGCTGGCCGTTCGAGACACGCTCCAGGGCCAGGACCCTTCAGTTTGGACCAATAACATCTACATCGCCTGGCTGGCGGCGCTGCGAGCGCTTTCGGCGCCCACCGTGGGGCCGCAATACCCTGAAGCGATGCGCACACGCGCCTGGGCCATGAAAACCCTCAACACCCAACTCGCCTCCTGGACCGAGCTGCGCCACGACACCGTCCTCTACGCCAAACAGGGGAGCACACCGCCGGCTTTGTGCGGTTACCCCGCGGGATTCGTCGAGCCGCGCCCGCAATTCTGGGAAAAGATGTGGGAACTCGCGGAAATCACCGCCGCCGGAGTCTCGCAACTCCCACTGGAAGGCCAAATTACCCTTCCCAGCCACCTGGATACGAGCCTGCTCACCCTCGACCTTGGCCAGGTCAAAACCAACGAACTCGACTTCCTCAACGCCTTCGCCAGCCAGATGCTTCTGCTGCAAGACATGTCCGAGCGGGAACTGGCCCAGCAACCCTTCACCGCCGAGGAGACCAACGCTGTTCAGGACGTCGTCGAGCGGGCCTTGGACTATATGGGCGTTCGCCATTGGACGGGCTGGTATCCGGCCATGTTTTACAGGAACTCGTTCAATGGCGTCCGGGATGGGGACTGGAACAGCTACCCGATGTGGCCCCATGGCCTGCCCCTGGCGGCCGAGTGTGACACTCGAGACCTGCTCGTGGCCGACGTCCACACCGACCTGCCCGACCAGGTCACGGGCGACCCGGGAGCGGTCGTGACCGAGGCGGTCGGCAATGTCAATATGATGCTCATTGCCGTGGACAATGGCCCCGACCGCAGCATTTACGCCGGGCCGGTGCTCAGCCATTACGAGTTCGAGATGCCCGGCGTCGCTCGCCTCTCCGACGCCGACTGGAAAGCGATGTTTGAGTCCAATTCCAAACCGCCGCCTCCAGACTGGACGCAGTCGTTTCTTGTTCCCGGTTCGATCGACGTTCCTGCGGGGTAATGAGCCATGCACGAACTGGCGATAGTCTTTGCCCAGGGTTCTGCCGTCGGCCAGCACGATGCGCCCGTCCGGTTCGATCCGCTGCACCGTGACCAGTTCGCCATTGGCCAGCTTGCGATGGTCGGCGCCGCGGCCATTGGCCTTGAGTTGCAAACGGTCGCCAGCCGACACCGCCATCTCCTGGCATTGGCAGGCGGTCAGCTTGTCCAGGTGCTTGAAGCCAATCATCGCGATGCGGCTCTCGCCCTCGACAATCAAGTGCCTCTGGGTTTTGCCTCCTACACGGATGCTTTTAGAGGGTGACGCCCCACCCCTTGCAGAAGCAAGGTTTTGCTGTCCGGCACCTGGCCGGCGAAAAGACGCGCCCATGGCCGGCGGATGGCCGCGCAAAGGCCCACTGACGGACTACGGATGGCCGACCGATGGCCGATGAAATGTCCGCGAGCTGTCCGGTGCATCGTCGCGCAGTAGCCCACGGACGGCCTCTGGATGGCCTACGTGTGGCCCATCGAATTTCCGCGGAACGTCCGGCGTAATTTCCGGCCGATTGCCGGGAAGTGTCCGCAGCCTGTCCAATGGACGGCCGGACGCTGGCCCGGTCAAGTCCTGGTTTAAATCTGTCACTTTCGCGGAGCGAAAGTGGCCCATTCTGACTTCCGGGAGTGGCAGTTCTCGGTTCAACTGCTGGCACCGTTGGCCAAAGAACAGGAACGACAACTCAAGACCGGGACCGCGCCTCTGTGGCCTTATTGCCTCCGGAGGGACCCGGCTTTAGCTGGCGGCTCACAGGGAGAGCACATAGGTGATCAAATCTTCCTCTTGCCTGGCGGAGAGGTTGGAGGTGTGGCCGTGGCGGTCGGCGGGATTCATCACCGTAAGGACATCGCGGATGGTGGCGGCCGAGCCGTCGTGGAGGTAAGGCGCGGTCCGCCAGCACTCAATGAGGGTGGGCGTGTAAAAGAGGTCGTTTGGCTTGTCGAAGGAGCGGCGCGTGCCCACGTCGTGCCGCTGCCGGTCCGTGAACAGCGGCGGCGTGTGGCAGTCCGCGCAACCCGCGAGGACGAAGATTCGCCTTCCGCGCTTCGCCGCCTTTGAGAGCTTGCCGTTGACCAGGTACGGGCTTGGCACGGGTTTGAGCGAGCGCAGGTAAGTCTCAATGGCCTTTGCGGTCTCCCGCCGCGGCTCGGTGTAAAGGATGTGGCGCAGCCCGGCCCGGACGGCCCCGTCAAAGCTCGCGCGCACGCCCAGGCTCATCTCCGGGGGCGTTTTTGAGGCCAGCAGCAGGCTCCTGGTGTTCTTGGGATTGCCGAGGCCGTCGTTGAGCAGGTCCCAGTTCAAGCCGTCCGTGCGCCCATTCGGGTGGCAGGAGGCGCAGCTTTGCCAGCCCTGGTGGCAGAGCGTGGCGTCGTTGAACAACCGTTCGCCTTCCCGCACCAGGTCGCAGTCGCCGCCCGCAACCTGACCAGAACGCGAACGGTCTGCT